>JAIEQN010000700.1 GCA_019747685.1 Gemmataceae bacterium | reverse complement strand
ACGAGGGCGTCGTAGATGCTGGCGTCGCCGTGCGGGTGGTACCGCTTCATCGTCTCGCCGATGATCCCGGCGCACTTGCTGGTCGCCGACGCCGGGCCGAGCCCGAGGTCGTTCATGGCCACCAGGATGCGGCGCTGGGACGGCTTGAGCCCGTCGCGGACATCCGGCAACGCCCGGCTGACGATCACGGACTGCGCGTAGGTGAGGTAGCTGTCGCGGAGTTCGTCGACGATGTCGAGGGCGGGCAGGAGTTCGCCATTGGCCGCCCCATCGGGCGGCTCGGTCGGTTCGTTCGGCGGTGTGGTGGCGTCGGCCAACGTGGCTACCTCGGCGGCGACCCGACCGGTTGGGAAAGTTCCGTTCGCGGTCGGGCCCGTGCCCTGCTATTTTACGGGAATGCGGCCTTGCGAACCAGGGCCGTAGGACCCCCGGCCGGCGTCCGGAACCCGTTTGTTTTCGGGCGGTTAGGGTTGCGTCCGTGGAGGACCGACGGTGGGCGGACTCGCTCTCGGTTTCGCACTCGTCCTGACCCCGGGTTCGGCCGCCCAGCCGGGCGTGACGACGACCCCCGTGGCCGAGCGGACGACGGCCAAGCTGTTGCCGGTGAAGGTGTCCGGCGACTTCAAGGACGTACCGTTGCGGGAGGTGCTGAAGGAGTTCGCGCATCAGGTCGACGGCGAGGCCGGGCGGCCGGTGATGTGGACCTACGCGGCCGCGGCCGGGGCGAAGGCCGGCGGTAAGGTGAGCTACTCGTGCAAGGACAAGCCGCTGTCCAAGGCGCTGACGGACGTGCTGGATATAGCCGGTCTGGCCTTCGTGGTGTTGTCGGAGGACGACCGGCCGCGGGACGGGTGGGTGTGGGTGGTGCCACCGGACGAGGCCGAGGCGTACCGCCGGTTCGTCCAGGCCCGGGGGCGGGCGAAGGGGAAGCCGGCCGACGCCCGGGTGTTGCTCAAGGCGGTGGCGGCCAAGTACCCCGGGACGAAGTCGGCCGAGCGGGCCGAGGCCCTGTGGAAGGAGCTGGCCAAGTGACCTGGGGCTGGGCGTTCGGCCGGGGCAAGTCCCGCGGCGTGCCGTGGATGCCGCCGGAGCTGGCCGAGCCGGAGGGCTTGGTCGGGGTGGGCGGCGACCTGTCGCCGGCGACCCTGCTGCGGGCCTACGCCGACGGCGTGTTCCCGTGGTTCTCGGACGGCGACCCGATCTTGTGGTGGTCGCCCGACCCGCGGGCGGTGATCGAGCTGGACGGGCTGCACGTCAGCCGGCGGCTGGCCCGGACGATGCGGGGGGGGAGGTTCCGGGTGACGGCCGACCGGGCGTTCGCGGCGGTGATGCGGGCCTGCGGCGAAGAACGCCCCGAGGGGACGTGGGTGACGGCCGAGATGCTGGAGGGGTACACCGAGCTGCACCGATTGGGGCACGCCCACAGCGTCGAAGTGTGGCACGGCGACGAATTGGCCGGCGGCGTCTACGGGGTGGGGGTGGGCGGGCTGTTCGCGGGGGAGTCGATGTTCCACCGGGTCACGGACGCCTCGAAGGTGGCCCTGGCCGCGCTGGTCGAGCGGTTGCGGCGGCGGGGCTACGCCCTGTTCGACGTGCAGATGACGACCGACCACACCGAGCGGATGGGGGCGGTAAACATCCCCCGGGCCGACTACCTCCGCCGGCTCCGCTCGGCGGTGAAGCTCAAGGACGTGACCTTCCTCGACCCCGGCGAGCGATGAACATCCTTCAGGCCGGCGGCGGGGTGGTGATCCTCCGGTTCCTGCCGGACGGCCGGCGGCTGTTGGCCGGCGTCAGTTCGCCCGGCCCCGGACCCGAGCAGGACACGGCCGGGTTCGTGGTCCTGCCGGTGGCCGGCGGCGGCCCGGTCCGGCTCGACCTGCCGCCCCTACCGCTCCGGGCGTGGTGGTGCGCCGCCGAGAACGGCAACGCGGTCGCCGTCCAGCCCGACGGGGATCGGTGTTGGGTCGCCTGGAACGACGGGCTACACGCCTGCCGGACGGCCGATGGTCGCCGGCTCACGGGGACGGCCGGGGTGTCGGCCCATCACCTCGCCAGTTCGCCGGACGGGAAGCGGGTGCTCGCGGCCAACCGGCCGCACAACGGACAGCGGTGGCTGACGACGCTCGCCACCCCGCCAGCCAAATCCAAGCCCGTCAAGCGGCCCCTGCCGGACACCTACCGTCACCTGATCGGCTTCCTGCCCGACGGCGAGCGCGTCGTCGTCCTCGATGGCGATCGGGTCCGCGTCAGGACGGTCGAGTCGGACGACGACTTGGCATCCGCCAAGTTTCCGTCCCGGCTGGCGTACTACCCAACCATCTCGCCGGACGGCCGGCACCTGGGGATCGCCGGGTACAGCAGCTTTTACCTGTACGACCTGCCCGACCTGGGCAAGCCGCGGCGGATCAAGGCGAGTAAGAACTTCGGCGACTTCCGGGCGTTCGCGTTTCACCCGGACGGGCGGACGCTGGCCGTCATCCACGGCGGCCCGACTTTGGTGAAGCTCTACGACCTGGAGACGTTGAAGCCGACGGACAAGCTGAGCTGGAAGCTCGGGCCGCTGCGGACCGTGGCGTACAGCCCGGACGGCGGCCTCGGGGCGGCCGGCAGCAACGACGGCCGGATCGTGGTGTGGGATGTCGATTCGTAGCCCGCCGCCCAGGCCCTTGCGACCCGGCGGCCCGCCGGTTAGGTTGTGAGCCGTCGGGCCTCCCACCGGTCCGACATCCACGCTGCCGCGCGAAGGAGTCTCGTCATGACCGAGTCCCGGGCGGGTCGGCGTGTCCGAGGGGCCGCGGCCCTCGTCGTAGCCGTACTGGCGGTCTCGGCCGCGGTCGGCGCCTGGCTGCGGGCCGACGACAAGCCGGCCGAGAAGGACAAGAAGGACGTGGGGAGGCAGATGGTCGCCGCGTGGGCCTTGGCCGGCACCCCGGACAAGCCCGAGGACCCGCCGGAAAAGGGCGGCCGGCTGAAATTCTTCACCGGCCGGCACTGGGCCATCACCGACTACAACCCGGACACCGGCAAGGTCATCTTCCACCACGGCGGGACGTACACGATCGACGGCGACGATTACGCCGAGACCATCGAGTACGCCAACAAGATCACCGCCGAGCTGATCGGCAAGACCTTCAAGTTCAAGATCAAGGTCGAGAAGGGCACGTACACCCAGGTCGGGAATGGCAACGAGTTCACCGAGCGGTGGAAGCGGGCGAAGTGAGCCGGCGGACGGCCGCACGGGGGCGCGAGCCCCGGCACCTCGCGGGGCGGTCACTCGGGCCGGTCCCAGTCCTGGACCTGCCGCTTGAGGTCGGCGAAGTCCAGCCCGACCGGCGGGCCCCACTCGGCCGCCGGGTCCGGGCCGTCCGGCTCCCGGCTCTGCCGCAGGGCCTCCTCCAGCCGGCGGACCCAGGCCGGCACCTCCAGCCCCACCCCGATCACGGTTTCCCCGAGCGGGGCCATCGCCGCCCGCAGCCGGTCGAACGCCGGGTCGGCCTCGTCCCCGCCCCGCTTGGCGGCCTCGGCCGCCGGCCCGACCAGGCCCGCCGCCCGGTCCACCTCCAGCGGCCGGACGAAGCGTTCCTCCAGCCGGTCGCGGACGGTCCGCAGCCGCACCCCCGTCCGGGCCTCCTTCTCGCCCAGCTCCTTCAGCAGGGTGTCGGCGACCCCCCGCGTCTTGGCCGCGATCCCGTCCCGCCACTTGGCGGCCAGGGCGTCCTCCCCGCGGCGGCACAGGACTTCGTGGACCAGCGCCCGCGGCCGCAGCCGCCAGGCGGCCCGGTCGTACTTCACCTTCAGCCGCAAGAAGTCCAGCAGCAGGTGGATGTTCTCGCCGTAGTCCGACTGCGTCGTCGTGGTGTTGTAGTCCCGGTACTCGTCGTAGTGCTCGACCAGGGCCTGCAACACCACCTCGGCCGCCCGGGCGGTCTTCCCCTTGTCCAGGTCGTCGTCGGCCCAGGCGTCGACCAGCTTCGGCCGCTTGTCGTCGTCCGCCTCGACCTGGGCGTCGAGCCAGTTGGCCACCCCCCGGGCCAGGATGCCCCGCATGTTCGACAGCCCGAGGAACGGCACGGTGAACAGGTCGCCGCCGTAGGTCGTCACGAACGACCGGACGGCGTCCCAATCGCCGTCGTCGGATAGGGCCTCCAGGACCGACAGCCGCAGCGACTGGCTGTGCTCGTTCCACAGCTTGCCGAACTCGTCGGCCACCTTCAGGAGCATCCCGCCGAGCGGGCCGTCCGGCCCGGCCTCGTCCCCGCCGTCCCGGGCCGCCGCCACCAGGGTGTCGGCCACCCCGGCCAGGGCCGTCCGGAACAGTTGGTCGAAGCCGCTGACCCGCCGCCCGGCCGGCGGGCTGTTCCACTCCATCTGCCGGGCCAGCTTGGTCAGGTGGAACGTCTCCCGCAGCAACCCCAGCCGCGGCAGCCGGGTGAGCAGGTCTTCCAGGGCGTGCAGGGCCGTCTGCGCCCGGAGGACCTGAGCCGGGGTGCCGCCGTCGGACGGCGGGCAGTACAACAGCGGCTCGTTCCGGAAGACGGCCACGAACCCCGGCAGGAGCTTCCGCACCTGGCCCGCGTCGCGGTTGCCGATGGCCCGTTCGAGGCGGATCAACAGCGGCTCCCAGGCCGGAACCGTGTCGTCGGCCTCGCCCCCCGCCGCGCCGCCGGCCGGCGGCAGCTCCGCCCCCTGCACCAAGAGGGCGGAGAGGGCCAGGGCCGCCCGCCCGGCTTCCACGCACGTCGCCACCCCGAGGTCGAGTAGGTGGCCCTTGATCGCCCGCCGGCGGTCGAACTCGATCATCCCCTCGTGCCCGCCGGTCGGCTCCGGGACCGGCACGTCCTTGACCCGGTCGAGGAACCGGGCCAGGTGCGCCCGGGTCCGGCGGGCGGCCGCCAGCCACCCGCCCAGGGTGTCGAGGGTCGCCCCGTCGCCCCGCGGCCACAGCTCCGGCCGGGCCGCCGCCCGCCACAGCCGGGCGACGGTGTGGAAGAATTTGAGCCGGTCCTCCAGCCGGTCGGCCGTCTCGCCTTCGAGCGGGAAGTCGCCGACCGGCCGGGCCGCCCCGTCGGCGACCGCCCCCTCCTCGCCGTCGTCGGCCGAGTCCTTGAAGGTGACGCCCTCGTAGGCCGAGGCGAACTCGTTGCCGTCCTCCTCGTCCTCCTCGTCGTCCTCGGGCACCTCGTCGGCCGGGCTGCCGAGCCAGTCGTTGGCGGCGGTCAGCCGGTCGTCGGCGTTGGCCTCCAGCAGCTCGAAGAACCGGCGGACCAGGGCCGCCCGGTCGGCCGCCGGCAGGGCCGGGGCGGCGACCACCGCCCGGACCCACCGCTCGGCCAGCTCGTCGAACGACGCCGCCGGGTCGTCCAGCGGGACGACCTCGGCGTCCGACAGCCAGGTCATCAGCAGCGCCATCGCCGCCTTCCACTCGCCGTGGTCGGTCAGGGCGGCAATGACCTGCGCGAACGCGGCCGGGCTGGTGAACCCGTCCCGGTGGGCCCGCCAGAAGGCGACGGCGTTGGCGTCCGGGTCCCGCTTGGCCCAGGCGGCCAGGGCCCCGGCGACGTGGCCGCCGGCGTCGGCCCGCTCGCCCCCGACGATGTGCGGCAGGTCGCCCACGGTCGCGGTGGCGTACTTGTCCCACCACCCGGCCAGGTCCCGCATCCCGCCGGCCAGCCGGTCCCGGGTGGCCGGGTCGCCGGCCACCGCCGCCGCGGCGACCGCCCGGGCGTACAGGTCGAACTGCCGGCCGACGGTCTGGATCAGCTCCTCGGCCCGCGGATCACGAACCGTGTCTTCCCGGCCGGGGAAGATCGGGAACAGCCCCTGGTAGCCGAGGATGTTCCACGGGTCGATGAGGGCGCCGCACCCGACCCCGCGGCGGAGGAGGTCTTCGACCTCGGCCAGGAGCGGCCCGGCGGCCGACGGCCGGCCCTGGTCGGCCGCGAACGCGGCCTCGGTCTGCCGGATGCGGACCTCGGTGCCGAACCGGACGGCCGGGGCGGCGATCTTCTTGGCCTGCTCCCGGGCCGCGGCCGGGTAGCCCATCGCGGCGAAGAACTGGGCGACCCGGCGGTCCTGGAGGTGGGCCGCCCGCTGCCCGGCGATGGCGTGGTTCAGGTACTGCCGGACCCCGGCGAACGGCTGCTTGCGGCGCTGGGCCTCGTCCCGAAGGCGTTCCCCGTGCGGCCCGGGCAGGGCGTCGAGCAGCCGCTGGTAGAAGCCGTCCCGGTAGCGGGCGATCCGCGGCACCAGCTTCGACAGGGTGACGTGGGAGTCGTGGTAGGTCGGACCGGACCCGCTGACCCCGGCCCCCATCAGGATCGTTCCCGCCAGGACCGCCGCGGATTCAAACAGCCGCTCGTTCCGGTCGCCGGGTGCCCCGTCCGGCCCGGCCACCCAGCTCAGGAGCGTATCGAGGGTCATCTGCCGGAGGACGAACCGGCGGAAGTGGCCCTTGTTGTCGATCGTCTGCGGGTCCCACTCGCCGAACAGGACGTTCGGCCGCTTGTTGATCGGGTGGAAGTGGTCGTGGGCCCGGGGGTCGAAGGCCAACTCGTCCAGCTTCTCGGGGTCGTAGCTGGCCTCGTCGAGGAGAACGCCGTCGGTCCGGGCGAGGAGGTCGAGGGCCGGGCGGACGAGGTCGGCATACGGCCCCGGCCCGACCCCGGCCCCGGCCAGGTAGACGGGCACCGGGCGGACCTTCTCGTGCGGGTAGTAGTCGGTGTTCGGGCGGGTTTCGAGGACGGCGATCGGGCGGTAGCCGACGTAGTCGTTGAGCAGGGCCAGGGCCCCGCCGACGATCCGCTCGGGCTCGTCCCACGGCGGCCCCTGGCGCAGGACCGCCTCACAACACCGGGCCAGGAAGAACGGGGCGAACAGCCCGGCGTCGGTCTGGTGGGCGAGCAGGTCGGCGTGGTGGGTGCGGTACGCGGCCGGCAGCCGGACGAGGGCGGCGTCGGCCACGGCCCGGGCCTGGGCGGTGTCCCGGAAGGCGGCGGCTTCGCCGGCTTCGAGTTCGCCGAGGGCGTGGGCCAGCCACTTCGACAGGGCGGCCCATGGGGCCGGGTCGCCGGCCTCGGCCAGGAACGCGAAGGCGTCGGCCAGCCCCCTTTGGAACCGGGGGTCGGGGCCGCCGTCGCTAAAGTTCAAATATCCGAGGAGCTTGGCCGGGTCGGTCCGGCGGCCCAGCTCGGGGTAGATGCCGTCCATCCGCGAGTCGTCCCTCCCGGCCGGGCGGTGCCGGCGTACCCCCCATCATAAAACACCGCGGGGGGATTCCCAAGCCCGACGGTCCGGCACAGGCCGGGAGGCCTGTGCCACCGGAGAAGACGATGCCCGAGCCGATCCGGTTGGTGTGCCTGGTGAGCGGCGGCGGGACGACGCTGCAAAACCTGTTGGACCGGATCGCCGACGGCCGGCTGAACGCCCGGGTGGTAGGGGTGGTCTCCAGCCGGGCCGATGCGTTCGGGGTCGAGCGAGCCGAGCGGGTGGGGGTGCCTTGTGCAATAGTCCCAAGTCGTCAAGCCGCAAGTCACAAGTCCGGAGCGGATAACACCGCCGACTTGGGACCTGACGACTCGCGACTTGCGACTTTTCCCGAGCGGGTCTGGGACGCCGTCCGGGCCTTCGCCCCGGACCTGGTCTGCTTCGCCGGGTGGCTGCACCTGTTGCCGATCCCGGCCGACTTCCGGCACCGGGTCTTGAACATCCACCCGTCGCTGCTGCCGGCGTTCGGCGGGAAGGGGATGTACGGCCGGCACGTCCACGAGGAAGTACTGAGGTACGGGGCGAAGGTGAGCGGCTGCACCGTCCACTTCGCCGACGACACCTACGACACCGGCCCGATCCTGGTCCAGCGGGCGGTGCCGGTCCTCGAAGACGACACCCCGGATTCGCTGGCGGCCCGGGTGTTCGCGGCCGAGTGCGAGGCCTACCCGGAGGCCATCCGGCTGATCGCCGAGGGCCGGGCGACGGTCGCCGGCCGGCGGGTCGTCATCCGCGGTTGAGCCGGGCGGTCGGGGTGTGGTAGAACGGACACGACGACCGAGGCGGAGGAGCCGATGCCGACCACGACCGCCACGCACACCGGCCCGCAGTCGGCCGAGTTCATGGCCCAGGTTCTCTACCCGCCCCGGCGGATCACCGTGGACCAGTACCACAAGCTGTTGGAAATCGGCTACCTGGAACACGGCGACCCGATCGAGCTGCTCGAAGGCTACATGGTACACAAGATGCCCCGCGGCTTCCCCCACGACCGGGTGCTCGACCGGCTGGACCGGTTCCTCGTCCCCAAGCTCACCGACCCGTGGTTCGCCCGGAGCCAGCGGGCCATCACCATCCCCACCGACGGCGAGCCGGAGCCCGACCTCGCGGTCGTCCGCGGGCCGATGGACCGGTTCACCGACCACCCCCGACCGGATGACATCGGCCTGTTGGTCGAAGCGGCCGACAGTTCGCTCGGCTTCGATCGCTTCGACAAGGCCCGGTTGTACGCCGAGGCCGGCATCCCGGTCTACTGGATCGTAAACATCCCCGACCGGCAGATCGAGGTGCTGACCCGGCCGGCCGGGCCGGGGTACGTTCAGCGTGACGTGTACCCGGCCGGCTCGACCGTCCCGGTCGTATTGGACGGCGTTCAGGTCGGGGCGGTGGCGGTCGCCGACATCATCCCTTAGCCGGCCTCCGCTTAAGCGCCTTGTCGGCGATGTCGGTCCGGTAGTGCATCCCCGAGAAGGTGATAAGCTTGACCGCCTCGTAGGCCCGGGCCTTGGCCGCAGCGAGGTCGTCGCCCAACGCCGTCACCCCCAGCACCCGCCCGCCGTCCGTCACCGTCCGACCCTTCTCGTCCACCTTCGTCCCGGCGTGGAACACCTTCACCCCCGGCAGGGCGTCGGCCGCGTCGATCCCGGTGATCGGCTTGCCCGTCTCGTACTTCCCGGGATAGCCGCCGGCGCACAGGACCACGCACACCGCCGGCCGCGGGTCCCACTCCACCTTCCCGTCCCACTCGCCCAGCTTCTCGTCGGCGACGGCTTCCAGGAGGTCGAGCAGGTCGGTCTTCAGCCGCATGAGCAACGGCTGGGTCTCCGGGTCGCCGAACCGGGCGTTGAACTCCAGCACCCGCGGCCCCTGGTTGGTCAGCATCAGCCCGGCGTACAGGACCCCCTGGAACGGGAACCGGCCCCGCTTCATGGCGTGGACGGTCGGCACGAAGACGGCGTCCTCCAACTGCTTCAGCAGTTCCGGGGTGCCGGCCGGGGCCGGGCAGTAGGCCCCCATCCCGCCGGTGTTCGGCCCCTTGTCGCCGGTGTTCAGGGCCTTGTGGTCCTGGCACGGCGGCAGCGGCAGGATGGTCCGCCCGCTGACCAGGGCCAGGACGCTCAGCTCCTCCCCGTCGAGCTTCTTCTCGACCACGATCCGCCGCCCGGCCCGGGCCCCGAACTCCTCCCGGACCATCACCCGCTCGACCGCCCGCAGGGACTCGGCCACGTCCTTGCAGACGATCACCCCCTTGCCGGCCGCCAGCCCGTCGGCCTTGACCACGACGGGGTAGTCCCGGCTCATCACGTAGGTCCGGGCCGGGTCCGGGTGGTCGAAGATGCGGAAGTCGGCGGTCGGCACGTCGGCGTGCCGCATCAGCTCCTTGGCGAACACCTTGCTCCCCTCGACCCGGGCGGCGTCCTTCGACGGCCCGAGCACCTTGAACCCCTTGCCCCGCAGGTAGTCGGCCAGCCCGGCGGCTAGCGGGTCCTCCGGCCCGATCACGACGAGGCCGATTTGCTCCTTCGTGCAGAACCGCTGGAGCTTGTCCGTCTCGGTGTGGTCGATGGCGACGGGGGTGGCCCCGTCCCGGGCCGTCCCGGCGTTCCCGGGGGCGCAGAACAGCTTCCCCAGCCGCGGCGACTGCCGCAGCTTCCAGACCAGGGCGTGCTCCCGCCCGCCCTTGCCGATCACCAGCACGTTCATTGCGGGTTTCGAGTTTCGAGTTTCGAGTTTCGGGTTTCGAGTTTGAGGGCCGGTCGTTTCGGATTCGATCGCGTGCCGGTCGGCCGCGTCGCTGAACTCGAAACTCGAGACTTCAAACTCGAAACTCGCGGATGGCGGCCCAGAGTTCGAGGATGTTGCGGCGGTTCTGGCCGAGGTCGCCCTTGCCCAGCCGGCTGCGGCTCGCGGCGTGGATCAGCGTCCCCGCGCCGGCCGGCCGGAACGTCAGGGTGATGTCGTCGACGAACCGGAACAGGCCGGTCCGGCGGGTCAGCTTCAGCTCGTCCGCGGCCGCAGACTCCTCCCGCCACCGCGGCAGCGACCGGACGACCGCCCGGACCCGCTCGGCGGCCGCGTCCGGCGGCAGCGGCAGCACCAGAGGGGCGAGGTCCGGATGCGACGGGCCGGCGGTGTCTGCCCAGTTCCGGGTGAACCAGCGGAGCCAGCCCATTCGGTCCTCCTCACCACTCGGCACCCGGGTCAATGTATGCCGCCCGGGTTGCTGGGTCGAAAGGACTTGCCAGGCGTCCCGGTTTCGGCTAGACTAAACATTAGATTTAGTCGAACCTTACTGGATCGGTTCGTATATGTTCCGTTCTTCACTCGGTCTCGCCCTGGTGCTCGGGTCGGTCTTCGCTGCGGCCGGGTGCGGCGGCGGCGGGCCGCCAGCCTTCGAGGGCCGCGGCCCCATCCAGGTCGTCTGTACCACCACCCTCGCGGCCGACCTGGTGAGCCGGGTCGGCGGCGACCGGGTGGAGGTCGACACCCTGATGGGGCCGGGCGTCGACCCGCACCGCTACCTGCCGACGGCCGGCGACCGGGCCCGGCTCGACGCCGCCCACTTGGTCGTCTTCAACGGGCTACACCTCGAAGGGAAGATGACCGACGTGTTCGAGAAGGGCCGGGACCGCTACCGGGCCTTCGCCGTCACCCGCGACCTCGACCCGGCGTCGCTCCGCCCGGCCGAGGTGGACGGTGGCGAGCACGACCCGCACGTCTGGTTCGACGTGGCCCTGTGGGCGAAGACGATCCCGGTCGTCCGGGACGAGCTAACCAAGCTCGACCCGGCCGGGGCCGAGGTCTACGCCCGGAACGCCGACGCCTACGCCAAGGAGCTGGCCGCCCTGGATGCCGAGGTCCGGGCCGAGGTGGGCAAGCTACCGCCGGCCCGGCGGGTGCTGGTCACCTCCCACGACGCCTTCGGGTACTTCGGCCGGGCCTACGGGTTCGAGGTCCACGGGCTCCAGGGGGTGAGCACGGCTAGCGAGACCGGGACCCAGGACCGGCAGCGGCTGGCCCGGCTGCTCGGCCAGAAGAAAATCCCGGCGGTGTTCACCGAGACCTCGGTCCCGGACGACGGGCTGAAGGCGGTGCTGGACACGGCGTACAAGGACTTCGGCCAGAAGGTCACGCTGGTCGGCGGGGACGACGCCCTGTATTCGGACGCCCTCGGGCCGCCCGGGTCGCCCGGGGCCACTTACCCCGGCATGATCCGGCACAACGTCGCCGTCATCGTCAATGCCCTCGGTAAGTAGCACCGGCTCGGATTGGTTTGGTTCGGCGACCCGCACACCCTGCGGCCGAAACAATGAATCCGGTCGGACCGACGACTGATGGGCGGACACCTCGACCCGGTTCGTTGCCCGCCCTGGAAGTCCACGACCTGACGGTCGCCTATCGGGACAAGCCGGTCCTGTGGGACATCGACCTGACCGTTCCGGCGGGCGTGCTGATGGGCATCGTCGGGCCGAACGGGGCCGGGAAGACTACGCTCCTGAAAGCCATGCTCGGGCTGGTCCGGCCGGTCGCCGGGCGGGTGCTGGTCAACGGCCGGCCGTTCTCACCCCGGGACCGGGCGGTCGCCTACGTCCCGCAGCGGGGGACCGTCGACTGGGACTTCCCCACGACGGTCCGGGACGTGGTGACGATGGGGACCTACGGGCGGCTCGGGTGGTTCCGCCGGCCGGGGGCGGGCGAGCGGGCGGCCGCCGACGACGCCCTCCGCCGGGTCGGGCTGTCCGACCTGGCCGGGCGGCAGATCAGCCAGCTCTCCGGCGGCCAGCAGCAGCGGGTGTTCCTGGCCCGGGCGCTGGCCCAGGACGCCCCGGTCTACCTGATGGACGAGCCGTTCCAGGGCGTCGACGCCGTCACCGAGCGGGCCATCGTGGACGTGCTGCGGGACCTCCGGACCCGCGGCCGGACCGTGGTGGTCGTCCACCACGACCTGCAAACCGTCCCCGAATACTTCGACTGGGTGACGCTCCTGAACGTCCGGGTGGTCGCCAGCGGCCCGGCGGCCGCGGCGTTCACCCCGGCCAACCTCCGGGCCGCCTACGGCGACCGGGTGTCCGTCCCGGGCGAGCGGGGGGGGGGTGCCCCCCGTTTAAGAAAACCGGGGGGGCCCCCCCCCCCCCGCCCAGACCAAAACAAACCCGGTAGCCGGGGACGT
>JAIEQN010001125.1 GCA_019747685.1 Gemmataceae bacterium | reverse complement strand
GGCCGGCGGGGCGGCCGTCCCGTGGGGCCGGCTCGCGGCGCTGCTCGGGCTGGTGCTGGCGGTCGGGCTGGGCGTGACCGCGGCGGCCACCGCCGGGGTCGTCCGGGTGCCGGTGATCCCGGCCCTGCGGAGGGAATGAACTACCAGAAACCCAGGCCTCCGGCCTGGGTGCGCAACCAGGGGCTACTTGTTCTTCAGCTCGCCGACGGCGGCCCCGAGGCGGAGGCCCTTCCCCTTCACCCCGGCCTTGATCGTCAGTCGCTGGCCCCCCTCGACGGTGACGGTGACGGTGTCCTTGCCGGCCGGGGACTCCCCGCCGAAGGCGTCCTTGACGACCGCCTTGGCCTCGTCCGGCTTCAGGTGCTCGTTGAACAGCGGGATGGCCTTGGCCAGGGCGACCTCGACGGCCAGCACCGGGGCCGGGGCGGCCTTCGCCGCCAGCCCGGCCTTCAGCGCCTTACCGTCCGGCTCGACGCTCAGGGCGATCAGGTCGTCCGAGGTGGCCAGCCAGACCGTCTTGGTCCCGAACACCCGCTCGAAGTCCTTCTCCACCTTCTTCAGCTCGACCTTATGCAGGGCGAACCCGCCGACCGTCCCCACGTCGAAGGCGAACTCGGCCTCGCCCGCCGGGACGTGCGGGGCGGCGTCCTTGAGGAGCTTCTCGATTTCCTTCCCGTTCTTCACCGCGGCGGCGGCCAACAGCACCTGCCCGCCCCCGCCGGCCGGGCCGGAGAGGGTCGCGGCGAGGTCCACCTCGGCCGCCTTCAGGGTCGGCTTGAGGGCGTCGGCCGCCCGCCGGGCGAACTCCTGGTCGCCGCCCTTGGCCTGCTTGACCGCCTCGTCCAACAGCCCGTCGACGATCGCGTCGAACCGCTTCTTGAGGTCCCCGTCCAGCCCGCCCTTGGCGGAGAACCGGACGACCGGGTCCTTGGCCGCCACGATCCCGGCCGGGCGGCTGGTCCGGCCGGCCAGCCCGCCGATCGTCCGGGCCAACGGGGTCCCGTCCTTGGCCGTCAGCACCACCTCGGCCGACAGGTCGTCCCCCTTCGGGTCGACGAACAGCTTGAGGCTGAACTCCCGGGCCTCCTCGATGACCGTCTTGGCCGCCCCGGCGAACGCCTCGGCCCCGAGCTGATACCCCTTCCGCTCGGCGTCCGACTTCCCGCCGGCGGCGTTGGTCTTGAGCTGCTCCTGGAGCTGGTGCTCGAGCTGGCCGGTGAAGAACTCCTTCAGCTCGCCCGGGATGCGGTCGAACCGGACCGACGCCGACAGGACCGACCCGTCGTCCCTGGCGAAGAACGCCTTCGGGGTGATGAGGCCCTTCGGGCTCAGGTGCTTGGCGTCCCGGGCCAGGTACAGGTAGCCGTCGGCGAACCGCAGGGCGACCTCGTTGATGAGCGGGACGTTCACCTTCAGGGTGCCGTCCGGGCCCTTCTCGGCCTCGATGTTGGCCCGCTCCTTGAGGGCGGCCAGCAGCCGGTCCTGGTCGGCCACCGGGATCATGACGACGACCTGACTGGCCTCCACGTCGGCGGCGACGACGGCATAAGCCCCGAACGGCCGCTTCGGGTCGACCCCCTCGATCCCCTTCCCCTCGGCGCTCAGGTGCTGGACCATCCCCCGGGCCTGCTTGATCGGCTCCTCCTGGCCGAGCAGCCCGCCGACGTACTCGGCCTTGTCGAGCAGGTCGTTGACCGACCGCAGCCGGACCTCGACCGTCGGCTCGGGCGGCTGGGCGACGGCCGGCCCGGGCAGGAGGGCGGCGGCCGCGAGCAGGTATCGGACGCGCATCAGGTGTCTCCGTGAGGGGGCGATCCCCGGCCCGGCCGGGGTGTCGGGGGATTGTACCCCGGCCGGGGGCCGCGGGTGTCAGCGGGCCGGTGATTTCCGGCCGGGGGGTCGTAAAACGCCGGGATGAGCCAGCAGAAGACGTGGGGCGGGCGGTTCGCCGGGGAGACCGACCGGCGGGTCGAGGCGTTCACCGAGTCGATCAGCTTCGACCGCCGGCTCTACCGGCAGGACATCCGGGCCAGCCAGGCCCACGCCCGGATGCTCGGCGAGGTCGGGCTGATTACACCGGCCGAGGCCGAGCAGATCGCCGCCGCCCTGGACGAGATCGGGGACGAGATCGAGGCCGGCCGGATGGTCTTCTCGATCTCCCTGGAAGACATCCATACGCACATCGAGCGGGCCCTCATCACCAAGCTCGGCGACCTCGGCCGGAAGCTCCACACCGGGCGGAGCCGGAACGACCAGGTTGCCACCGACCTGAAACTTTGGGTGCGGGATTCGATCGACGAGTTGGACGGGCTGCTCGCGGACGTGCAGCGGGCGTTCGTGGAGTCGGCCGAGCGGGAGCGGGGCGTCGTCCTGCCCGGGTATACCCACCTCCAGCGGGCGCAGCCCGTCCTGGCGGCCCACTACTTCCTGGCCTACGTCGAGAAGTTCGGGCGGGACCGGGACCGGCTGGCGGATTGTCGCAAGCGGGTGAACGTGCTGCCGCTGGGGGCGGCGGCCCTGGCCGGCACGTCCCTGCCGATCGACCGGGAGTCGGTGCGGCAGAAGCTCGGGTTCGACGCCGTCGCGGCGAACAGCCTGGACGTGTCGAGCGACCGGGACTTCGCCCTGGAGTTCGTCTTCGGCCTGTCGCTGATCGCCGCCCACCTGAGCGGCTGGGCGGAAGAGTGGGTGATCTGGTCCACGACCGAGTTCAACTTCCTCGACCTGCCGGATGCGTTCTGCACCGGGTCGAGCATCATGCCGCACAAGAAGAACCCGGACGTGCTGGAGCTGACCCGGGGGAAGGCCGGGCGGGTGATCGGGTCGTTGCAGCAGCTCTTCGTCCTCATCAAGGGGCTGCCGCTGGCGTATAACCGCGACCTCCAGGAGGACAAGGCGGCGGTGTTCGACGCCTTCGATACCGTCGCCGGGTGCCTGGCGGTGGCGGCCCCCCTGGTGCGGCAAACGAAGTTGCGGCGGGAGGCGATCGCGGCCCGGCTGGAGGACGGCTTCCTGGACGCGACGACCTTGATGGAAGGGCTGATCGCCCGGGGGGTGCCGATGCGGTCGGCCCACGAGGCGGTCGGCAACCTAGTCCGGGAGTGCGAGACCCGCGGCTGCTGGCTGGCCGACCTGCCGGATGACATCCTGGGCGAGCCGGGGGCGTCGGCCCCCGGGTTCGGGGAGCTGCGGGGGGTGTTAGGGGTGGCGAACGCCCTGGCGGCGTTCCGGAGCGCCGGCTCGACGGCCCCGGCCGCGGTCGAGGCCCAGTTGCGGGCTTGGCGGGAGCGGTTAACATGACGGCTGGTCCGCCCAGAGGAGTTCCCCATGATCCGGGTTAACGACCCCGAGAACGCGGATCGGGTCCTCGCGATCGGCGAGCCCGAGACGGACCCAGTCCTCGTCGCCAAGCTCCGAGCCCTGTTCGACCGATCGGCCCGTAACGCCGCCTGGTATGAGGCCCACGCGGCGGAAATCCACCGCGAACACCCCGGCCGCTACATCGCCGTGTATGACGGGCGGTTGTACGTCGGCGACGACCCGAAGAGCGTTGCCGACCGGGTAAGGGCTGACCACCCGGGCGACTGGGGTGGGTCCTTCCGGTCGTACATTCGGCCTCGTCCGGTCGCGTGACCCCCATGCGGTTCAACGGCAAATGGTTGGAGTGCCAAGACGGGGTCATTCGCCCGGTCGTTGATGGCGGCTTGTTGGACGAAACCGGCGGCACGGAATCGTTCCCGTTCTTGATCGACACGGGGGCGGACCGAACCCTTCTGAGTTACGAGGCCGTTGCCCACCTCGGGGCGGAAGTCGAGACGGCCGACGGGCCGGTTCTCGAGGGGGTCGGTGGCAGCACCCCGTCCGTCGCCTTGCGGGCGACGTTTTGGCTGCTGAACACGGACGGGGCGCCGACCCCGCTCGGCGGTCCGCTCCTCGGACGGCCGTATCCGGTCGGCGATAACCTCTGCATCCTCGGCCGGGACCTGCTCACCCACTTCGCTGTCATCGTCGACCGGCCGGGCGGGGTCGTCTGCCTGCTACACGGTCGGCACCGTTACGTCATCCAGGAAACCTGACGCATGGACCACTTCGCCTACCGCGGCCGCGAGTTGTACTGCGAGGACGTGCCGGTCCCGGAGCTGGCCGACCGATACGGGACGCCGCTGTACGTCTACAGCACGGCCACCCTGCTCCACCACCTGAAGCAGATTCAGACCGCGTTCGCCCCGGCGAACCCGCTGATCTGCTACAGCGTAAAGACCAACGGCAACCTGTCGCTCTGCCGGCTGATGGCCGAACACGGGGCCGGGTTCGATGTCACCTCCGGGGGCGAGCTGTACCGGGCACTCACGGCCGGGTCGAGCGGGTCGAAGATCGTCTTCGCCGGGGTCGGCAAGTCCGACGCCGAGATGCGGTACGG
Source organism: Gemmataceae bacterium (assembly GCA_019747685.1). GTDB lineage: Bacteria > Planctomycetota > Planctomycetia > Gemmatales > Gemmataceae > Urbifossiella. The sequence continues at coordinate 7,994 of JAIEQN010001125.1, read as the reverse complement.
GCTGGAGAACGGCGTCTTCCTGTTCAACGTCGAGAGCGAGGCCGAACTGCTCGCCCTCGGCGAGGTGGCGAAGGGGATGGGCGTGAAGGCCCCGGTCGCCCTGCGGGTCAACCCGGACCTGCCGCCCAAGACCCACGCCAAGACCGATACCAGCGTCAAGGGCGTCAAGTTCGGCCTCGACATCGAAACCGTAGTGGACGTGGCCGCGTCGGTGGTCAACCACCCGGGGCTGGCCGTCGTCGGCGTCCACATGCACCTGGGGTCGCCGATCCTCAAGGCCGACCCGTACCGGGCCGGGGCCGGGAAGGCGGTCGGGCTGGTCAAGGCGTTCCGCACCCAGGGGCACGACATCCGCTACCTGAACATGGGCGGCGGGTTCGGCATCCACTACCGCAAGCAGGAGGCCCTGCCGGCGGCGGCATTCGCGGAAGTGATCCTGCCGGCGGTGGTCGAGACGGGCTGTCAGCTCGTGCTGGAGCCGGGGCGGTTCATCGTCGGCAACGCCGGCGTCCTGGTCAGCCGGGTGGTGTTCACCAAGGAAACGGGCGGCAAGAGCTACGTCATCCAGGACGCGGCGATGAACGACCTGATCCGCCCGACCCTGTACGACTCGTTCCACCGCATCTGGCCGGTCAACCCCCGGGCCGAGGTCCCGGAGCGTCCGGACGACTACGAGGCGGCCATCCCCGGGACGTTCGCCCAGGACGTGGTCGGGCCGGTGTGCGAGAGCGGCGACTTCCTGGCCAAAGGGCGGAACCTGCCGAAGCTCGAACGCGGCGACCTCCTGGCCACGTTCAGCGCCGGGGCCTACGGGATGGCGATGGCCAGCAACTACAACAGCCGGCTGCGGGCGGCCGAGGTCCTCGTTACAGGCCGCACGCACCGCCTGATCCGCCGCCGGGAGACGTTCGCCGACCTGACGGCGTGCGAAGCCGATTGCCTGACCTGACCCCGGCGGGCAGAATCAAGGGGTCCGCACGGCCGGGACCCGGCCGGCGTCCGCACGTTCACACCCCGACCCCGACCGGCCGCCCGGAGGTACACCCGTGAGACTTGCCCCGCGCGTGCCGGCCGGCCTCGGCCTCCTGGCCGGCGCCGTCCTGTTGGCCGTCGGGTCGGCGGCCGTCGCCCAGGAGCCGGCCAAGGGGCCGGCCGCCACCCCGGCCGAGCTGTTCGCCCAGGTCCAGGCCCGGATCGCCGAGGGCAAGTACGACCTGGCCGCCCTGTTCCTCCAGGTCCTGGTCGACAGCAACCCGCCGGACCAGTTCTTCCTGTCGGTCGTGACCGACGACCGGCCCGGGGTCCAGTTCGGCGGGACCGCCTTCCGCAACCTGCGGAACGTCCCCCGCTGGTCGGACGACCCGCAGCTCGACCGCCAGGCCCGGGCGAACGTCGAAACCCTCATCAAGCGGGCCACCGACGCGACCGAGAAGCTGCTCCGGAACCCGGCCCGGGTGACCCGGTTCGTCCGCAACCTCGGGGAGACCCCGGAGGAGCGGGAGTTCGCGGTGGTCGAGCTGCGGCGGACCGGGGACTACGCCGTCCCGTTCATGGTCGAGGCCCTGCGGGACAAGACCAGCCCGGCCGTCACCGCCGGCGTCCTCGGGGCCATCCCCCGGCTGGACGTGGCGTCCGCGGCCGCCTGGGTGGCCGCCCTGGACGGGCTCGACGCCGAGAACCGGTACGGGGTGGCGTCCGCCCTGGCCTCCCGGCCGGACGCCCTGACCCTGACCCAGACCGCCCAGACCGACCTCACCCCGGCCCTGTGGCGGATGTCCGGGAACCCGGACAACAGCCCGGCGATCCGGGAGTTCGCCCGGCGGACGCTGGAAGCCCTGGTCCGCGGGGCCGACCGGAAGGACCCGGCGGCGGAACTCGTGGCCCTGGCCCGGCCGTTCGCCGACCGGAAGGCCCGCTACCTGGCCGCCTCGACCAACCCGGACGGCAGCCCGGCGGCCGTCCCGGTCTGGACCTGGAACGAGGCCGACCGGAAGCTGGCCAAGCAGGACGCCGTCCCGCCCCACCAGGCGGACGAGTACTTCGGGCTGCGGTACGCCCGGTGGGCCCTGGAACTCCGCCCGGAGTACGAGCCGGCCCAGGCCCTGATCCTGGCCATCGCCGCCGACAAGGCGATGGAGCGGGGCCGGTTCGGGGAGCTGGCCCGGACCGACCCGGCCGTCTACCGGCTCCTGGCCGACGCCCCGGCGGTCGTCCTGACCGACCTGCTCGACCGGGCGTTGGCCGAGAAGCGGACCGGCCTCGTCCTGGCGATGACCCAGGTGCTCGGCGACCGGGCCGAGCGGGCCCCGGCGACCGCCGCCCCGGGCAAGCCGTCGCTGTACGAGCGGGCCCTCGACTACCCCGACCCGCGGGTCCAACTGGCCGCCGCCAGCGCCCTGCTCCGGTCCCCGGCCGGGGTCGACCCGAAGCTCCGCCCGCGGGTGGTCGACGTGCTCCGGCGGGCGGCCGCCGTCGACCCGGCTCCCCCGGGGACGGCGAAGGGCCAGGTGCTCCTGGCCGACCCGGACCGCCGCCGGGCCGACATCGTCGCCGCCTACCTCCGGGCGATGGGCCTGGGGGTGGACCTGTACGGGACCGGCCGGGACCTGCTCCGGCGGGCCACCCGGTCGGCCGACTACGACCTGATCGTCCTCGACCGGCACGTCGGCGGGCCGGAGGTCCGGGACTTGGTGGCCCAGCTCCGGGCCGACCGGGGCACCGCCCGGGTGCCGGTGGTGGTGGTCGCCTCGGCCGACCGGCCGGTCCCGCCGAGCTCCGACCAACTGCTCCTCCGGTTCGCCCAGTTGATCGCCGCCACCGACCTCGACCCGGTCCGGATACCGCCGCCGTACGTCCCGGACCTGCGGAAGTCGGGCGAGGTCCGGGAGGGCGACCGGGCGGCCGCCCTGGCCCAGCGGGACGACGCCTTCCGGACCGCCGCCGAGGCCCGGCTGGGCCGGCTCCGGAAGGTCCTGGAGACGACCGGGCTGGAGCTGACCGACGACCAGCGGTTCCAGCTCCGGCTGCGGTCCGAGCAGGTGACCTACGCCGTCCTGGCCGCCGAGTTCCCGCTGTCCCCGGAGTCGGCCCCGCGGACCGCCCAGTACGTGGACGAGCTGAACCGCCGGATCGCCGGCCAGCCGAACGTCCCGGAGTACACCCGGGAGGTCGGGATCAACCAGTTGATGAAGCTGGTCGAACGGCTGGAGACGGACGTGGCCAAGAACCCGGCCGTCCAGGCCCGGTACGACGCCCTCCGGGACCGGGTGGACCCGGCCGCCCTGGGGCTGGTCGTCCGGGCACCGCGGGACTTCGAGACCGAGGCCCGGCTGGCCCGGCTCCTGCGGAACGTCCCGGCCGTCTACCTCATCCCCGAGCCGTACTCCCGGGTTTGGTTCGAGGCGTCGCTCGGGCAGGTGTTCGCCGACCCGGCCGACCGGCCGCGGGACCCGGCCGAGAAGCGGGCGGCCGCCCGGCTGGCCCTCGGCTGGCTGTCCCGGATGGCGACCGGCGAGGTCGTCGGGTTCGACGCCCGCCCGGCCGCCCCGGAGCTGCTCGCCGCACTGCGGCTCGACGACCTGGCCGACGTGGCCATCCCCGGGGTGGCCAAGCTGCCGACGGCCGACGCCCAGCAGGCCCTGGTGACGGTGGCGGTGACCGCCGGCCGGCCGCTGCCCTTGCGGCTCCAGGCGGCCGACGCCGCCGTCCGGCACGCCCAGCAGAACGGGGCGCTGACCCCGAAGACGCTGACCGATTCGCTGGCGACCGAGGCCGGGAACGAGGCCGACCCCGACCTGCGGGGCCGGCTGCTGGTGCTCAAGGGTTTGCTCGCCCCGCCGGGCAAGAATTACGCCACCGACCTGCGGAACTACTACCCGCCGCTCGTGCCCCCGCCGCCCGCCGGGAAGGACGCCCCGCCGCCGAAGGGGAAGGACCCGGCCGAACCCGGCAAGGAGCCTGACCCGAAGGGCGACGCCAACCCGAAGCAGTGAAGTCGATTACGACAATCCGACTTCGGCCAGAAGCCCGCGGGATTCCTGCGGGCTTTTTCCGTTGATCGGCGCAAGCTCGGGGCCGAGAGACGTTCGGGGGGTGAACCCGGGCGACACGGCCGGGACGCGGAGGCCCTGCCCGATGACCCCGAATCACACCCCGAACGCTCAGCCGACCCTCGCCGACCTGATGGTCCGGTTCCTGGCGACCCGCCCAGACGCCGCCCCCGCCGCGGCAGTCGGGCCCGCCGGCGGGGAGGTCGAGCCGTACGAGGTGGCCGCCGGGTTCGCGGTCGATCCCCGAACGGCCTGGGCCGACGCCACCGCCGGGGTCGGGCTGGGCAAGGTGCCGATGCCGGCCGACTGGGCCGGGCTGGTCGGCCAGCCGGCCGCGGCCTTCGCGGTGCCGATGGCGGCCGGGAACTTCCCCCAACGGGTGAAGGACCTGCACCCGCTCCTGGCGAACTTCGACCCGGACAAGCTCCGGTCGGTCGGCTCGAACTTCGCCGGGACGGCCGGTCTCCGGGCCTGGGTCGACAAGACCGCCCCGACGAACGCGGTGCTGGCCGCCGGGGTGGCCCGGGCGGCCGGCGACTTCGACCGGGCCGGCGAGCTACTGGCCGCGGACGAGTCGCCCGTAGCCGGGAACGAGCGGGCGGCCCTCTTGTGGCAGGCCGGCCGGCATGACGAAGCACTCGCCTCCTGGGACGCCGCGGCCGAGACCCCGGCGGTCCACTTCAACCGCGGCATGGCCCGGCTGTTCCTGGGCCGGTTCGCCGACGCCCGGGCCGAGCTGACGAAGGCCGTTGCCGCCCTGCCCGAGGCCGGCGGGTGGCACGCCCTGGCCCGGCTCTACCTGGCCGTCGCCGAGATCAACGGCTGATGCGGGTGAATTTTTTGACGGGATCAACGGGATGAAACAGGATTGAAACCCGAGGTCTTGGATCTCATCCTGTCGATCCTGTTCATCCCGTCAAAAACTTCTTTCACTTCGTTGCCCGCTCACATCTCCGGCGGTAGCCTGACCCCGCACGCCTCCCCTGCCCTTCACCGGAGCTTCTCATGCGCCTCCTCTCCACTCTCACGGTCGTGCTGACCGCCGGCTTCTTCACCTTCGCCGCCAACGCTGACGACCCGGTCCAAGCCGACTTGGACAAGGCGAAGGCGACCTATGAGCGCGCGATCGGCGAGTTCCGCAAGTCGGCGGCCGAGTACTTCGAGAAGGCGGAGGAGAGGGCCAGGGCCGCCCCAAAGGATCGGAAAAAGCTGGTGGACCAGATCAAGGCCGAACGTGAGGCGTTCGAACAGCGGGGTGAGCTACCGAAGGCCGCGCCTCAAGCCCTCAAGGCTAAGGCCGCGGCGGCGGTTTCGGCAATGGAGAAGGCTTACGCCCAGGCCGTTGATGGGTTCACCGGTGCCAAGCAGGACGATAAGGCCGCCGCGGTCGAAAGAGAGCTTGCCCGGTTCAAATCGGACCCCCTATCGAAAGGACACGCCGGGTTCGTCGCCCTGTTCAACGGCAAGGACCTGTCCGGGTGGCAGGGCCACGTCGACATGAACGAGCGGAAGAAGCCGGACGCGGAGCGGGCGGCCCTGGCCGAGAAGCGGAACAAGCGGATGGCCGAGCAGTGGACGGTCGAGGACGGGGTGATCCGCTGCAAGGGCGGGCGGGACGGGGTCAGCCTCCAGACGACGAAGGACTACAAGAATTTCGAGCTGATGGTGGACTGGAAGATCGAGGAGAAGGGCGACAGCGGCATCTACCTGCGGGGCCAGCCGCAGGTGCAAATCTGGGACTCGGACCACCTCGGCGACAACCTCAAGGACGACGCCGGGAAGGGGTCCGGCGGGCTGTGGAACAACCCGCCCGGGACGAAGGGCAAGCAGCCGACGAAGAAGGCCGACAAGCCGGTCGGCCAGTGGAACACCTTCCACATCACCGTAGTCGGGGATAAGGTGACGGTGAAGCTGAACGGCGAGACGGTGGTGGACCAGGGCGACCTGGTGAACTACTGGGAGAAGGGGAAGCCGGCCCCGGCCGCCGGGCCGATCGAACTCCAGTTCCACGGCGACCCGCTCTGGTTCCGGAACGTGTACGTCAAGGAGCTGCCGTAGACCGCCGCACAGGCAGGAATGCCTGTGCCACCAGTTGCTCCGGCCCGGAGGGCCGGTTCCGTCAGCCCGGGCCGCAGGCCCGGGTAAGCGACCGCCGCGACCCCCGGCCCTGAAGGGGCCGTTCCCAGACCCGGTCCCGCGTGCCGCACGGAACGACCCTTTCAGGGTCGGGGGTCGTTGGATACCCGGCACCCGGGCCTGCGGCCCGGGCTGACGGAACCGGCCCTCCGGGCCGGGAAGCGTCAGGCCGCCGGAACCGACACCCCGCCCGCCCCTGCCCGCCAAGACTCCGGCCTACCCGTCCGAATTTTCGGAGCTAAGATATCGCCACCGCGTTTCCTCTCCGGGAGCCTCCGCCTCGATGTCCACCACGTCCGTCACCCGGCTGTTCGGCCTCGGCCTGACCCCCGGCAAGCTCCGCGGGCTCCAGCGGATCAGCAACCCGAACGGGACGCTGACCATGGTCGCCACCGACCAGAACAGCTCGATGATCTCGATGATGAAGAAGGCCACGGGTAACGAGCCGACCTACGCCGAGGTGACGGACGCCAAGGTGATGCTCAGCCGGGCCCTGTCCCCCCACTGCTCCGGCCTCCTGGTGGACGGGTACTACGGGTACTGGTCCACGGTCGCCGCCGACGCCGTCCCGGCCGGGACCGGGCTGTTGGTCCGGGTGGAAAAGTCCGGGGCGGCCAAGAACAAGGCCGGCGGCCCGATGGGCGAGGTCGAGCCCGGCTGGGGGGTGGCCAAGATCAAGCGGTGCGGGGCCGACGCGGTCAAGCTCTTGGCCCAGTTCGAGCCGGGCGAGGGGGACTCGGCCGAACACAACTTCGCCTTCACCCGCCGGATGTACGAGGAGTGCGTCGAGCACGACATCCTGTTCCTGCTGGAGCCGATCCACTTCGAGTACGGCGGACAGTCGCCCGAGGCGACCAAGGCCCGCAAGGCCCGGACGGTGATCGAGTCGGCCCAGTACCTGTCCCGGTACTGCGACGTGTACAAGGCCGAGTTCCCCGGGACGTTCGGGGTCGAGTCGGACTCGCAGTTGGTCGACAACCTGAAGCGGCTCAACGACGCCTGCGTCAAGCCGTGGGTGCTCCTGTCGGCCGGGGTGGACTACGACCAGTACAAGAAGCAGGTCGAGATGGCGATGAAGGCCGGGGCCAGCGGCATCCTCGGCGGGCGGGCGTTCTGGAAGGAGTTCTTCACCTACAAGACCCCGTCCGAGCGGCAGCAGTTCGCCGAGACCGAGTGCGTCCGGCGGGTGAGGGAGGCCGACGGGATCGTCCGGACCGGGACCTCGTGGTTCGCCAAGTACGGGCTGACCCTGGACGAGCTGCACGGGATGCGGGCGGCCGAGGGGTGGCACGCCCGGTACGGCGGGGGGGATGCCCCGGCCGCCGGCCCCGGCAAGGCCGACCCGAACGCGGTATACTGACCGCCGCCGGCGGGCGGGTGGCCCCCGGGTTCACCGCCTGTCCTTCGTCTCCCGGTTGTACCACTCGAGCAGGGCCGTTCGTTGGGCCGGGTTGGGCAGGAGGGCCGCCGCGGCCTGGGCCTCGGCCCGGCCGCCGACCGGGTCCCCCAGCCGGTGCTTGCACAGGGCCAGGTAAATCCGGGCCTGGGAGTACAGCGGGTGGACGGCCAGCGCCTCCCGGCAGGCGGCCTCGGCCTTCGCCCACTCCCCCCGCTGGACGTACACCGCCGCCCGGGTCACCCGGGGGTTCACGTCCGTCGGGGTCCGCCGGATCAGCTCGTCGGCGGCCGCCCCGGCCTCGTCCAGCCGGCCGGCCACCAGCGCCGCCTCGGACAACTCCGCCAGGGCCGGCTCCGACCCCGGGGCCGCCCGGGCGGCGGACTGGGCCGCCCGGAGCCGACCGGCGGCGT
>JAIEQN010000460.1 GCA_019747685.1 Gemmataceae bacterium | reverse complement strand
GCCGACATCGCCGACGCGGCCAAGACCGGCGGCCCGGCCGTCGACCTGCACATCCACGACACCCACTTCATCGGGCTGGTCTGCGGCGTCCCGCGGGAGGTGTTCGCGGTCGGCACGGTCGAGGGCGACGCGGTGACGTACCTCACCACCTCGTACCTGTACGGCCCGGGCGGTCCGGCCGTGACCTGTTCGAGCGGGGCCGTCTGCATGCCCGGCCGGCCGTTCGTCCACGGGTACGAAATCTACCTGGAGAAGGCGACCCTGGTGTACGACTCGGGCGGCACGCCGCTGACCGTACTAACCGCCGACGGGAAGGCCGAGCAGCCGGCCCTGGCCGGCGGCGGCGACCCGCTGGCGGCGTTCGCCGACGAGCTACTAGCCGCCTCCGAAGCCGTCCGCACCGCCGCCGAGCCGCCGCTCTTACGCGGGAAGCTGGCCCGCGACGCCCTCGTCCTCTGCCACCGGGAGATCGAGTCCGTCCGGTCGGGTCGGACGGTGGCGGTCAACTAACGGCAGACTGACGCCGGCGGCATCAGTCGGACTCGGTGAATCGGGCCGAAATTGTGGCCGGGGATGAATCTCTTGAGTCGAGCCGATTTTTCCGTTTTTTCCTTTGCACCCCTCTACCGACCCCTTGCCCTGGATTGCGGATAACCTCGCGAGCGATCTCGTCCAACGGAGATCGACCCGATCTCGTGTCGCCCGGCCGTCGTCCGTCCGGGTGTGGTGCTGCCGTCATTCCGTACGCCGGCACGGTCGCCGTGGACGCCGAGAGGGATTCGCCCGATGCGTGGTCTCAAGTTTTTGGCGGCCACCGCTCTCGCCGCCGTCATCGCCCTGGCCTCGTCCGGCCGGGCTTCCGTGACCGTCGGCCAGTGGGACGGCGGCAACTGCTACCCGTTCAGCTGTGCGGCGTCCGACAACGTCGTTCTGTACCAGCAGGTGTACAGCGCGGCCGAGTTCCCGGGTCCGACCTCGTTCAACCAGATCAGCTTCTTCATGGACCCGAACTTCGTCTTCGGTGACTCGATGGACGGGGCGTCCTACCGGATCAGCTTCTCGACCACCGCGGCCCCGGTCGGCGGTCTGGACACCGCCGACCCGAGCAACAACGTCGGGCCGACAGCCAGTTGTTCGGCGTCTTCACCCTCGGCGGGCCGATGCCGGCCGTCCTGACACTGACCGGGACGACGTTCAACTACGACCCGGCGGCCGGGAACATGCTAATAAATTTGGAAATATTTGAACTGACCGATCCCCAGCCGTACGAGATGTTCTTCAAGGCTGACTACACCGGGATCGAGACCCAACGGCTGATTCAGTACTCGGACGGGAGCGTCTTCCAGGAGACCGGCGCCCTGGTGACCGAGTTCAACGTCGGCGGGGCCGCCGTCCCCGAGCCGACCAGCCTGGCCCTGGCGGGCTTCGGAGCCGCCGGCGCCCTCGGCCTCATCCGCCGGCGGAACCGGGCGGCGGCTTGATGATCCCGGCGGGGGCGGGATAAGGTTGTTCAGACAACCATACCCCTGCCACGGCCACGCCGCCCGGCCCCAGACCCGGGGCCGGGCGGACCACGTCTCGCCATCCGTCCCAGACTACCGGACCGGCACCGCCGCCGCGGGTTCCGTCCGCCGCCGGCGTGTGAAGCTGCGCCGGTTGACGCGGACGTGCCCGACTTGCCGAAAAGGGAAGGGCACGGCAAACCGGGGGGCGGGCGATGACCGGGAAGCGTTGGCTGGCGGCGGCCGGGCTGGCGGGGCTGCTGGCCCAGGCGGGCTGCGTCACCTGCTGCCACACCGCCTCGAAGGCCGGGTTCGAGGCCGGGCCGGACTGCGAGGTCCCGTTGCCGGACCGCCAGAAGGTCTACGCCGTCCTCGTCAGCGGCGTTTCCCCCGGCATGGACGCCCTCCGCGACCGGCTGGCCGCCCGCGGGTTCACCAAAATCTACTCGGCCCCGGTGACGCACCTCGGCTGGCTCGAACGGGAGATGGCCCGGGTCTGTGCCGAGGAGCCGGGGGCCCGGTTCGTGGTCGTCGGCGGCGACCTCGGGTGTCTGGCCGCCAAGGACCTCGCCGCCCGAGGGCAGGCGGCCGGGGTGCCGGTCGACGCGGTCATTTTCCTCGGCCCGGTCGGCATCAAATCCGCGGCCGCGGCCAAGACGGTCGTGGTCCTGCCGGGCGGCGTGGCCGAGACCCTGCCGGGGGCCGAGACGCTGTTCGTCCCGTCCGCCGGCCAGTTCGACCTGCCCGACCACCCGCGGGCCTTCGACGCCGTCTACCGCCAGCTCGCCGCATCCGCCGCCCGGGTCGAGCACCCGCCGACGCTCGCGGCGGCCGAGCCGGACTACCCGCACGCCCCGCCGATCCGGTTCCTGCCGGGGGTGGGCGTCCCGGACGACCTCGGGGCGGTGGCCGGGCCCCTCCCGCCGGTCGACAACCCGACCCGGGTCGGCCCCTACGGCGCCCCCTGGCCGGGCCAGAAGCTGCCGATGCCCCGCAAGGCCGATACCCCGCGGTGACTCGCCGCCGGGGACGGCCCGGCCTTCAATACCCGGATGAAGCTGAAGCAGCGGCCGGACGATTTCCGGGTCGAGGAACTGACCGACGCGGCCCCCGGCCCGGCCGGGGAGTTCGCCTGCTACCGGCTCGACAAGACCGGCTGGACGACGCCCGACGCCCTGGCCGTGGTCCGCCGCCGCTGGCAGCTCGACTTCCGCCGGCTCAGCTACGGCGGGTTGAAGGACCGGCACGCCGTCTCGTCCCAGTTCTTCACCGTCTACCGCGGGCCGGAGCGCGACCTCTCCCAGGACGGCATCCGGGTGACCTACCTCGGGCGGCGGGCGGACCCGTACACCGCTGCCGACATCCGGGCCAACCGGTTCCGGCTGGTGCTGCGGTCGATGCCCCCGGCCGACGTGGCGACGGCCGAGCGGTGCCTGGCCGAGGTCGCCGCGGCCGGGCTGCCGAATTACTTCGACGACCAGCGGTTCGGGTCGGTCGGCGGGGCCGGGGAGTTCGTCGCCCGGGAGATGGTGTTCGGGCGGTTCGAGAAGGCCCTGTGGCTGGCCCTGGCCGGCCCCTACGAGTTCGACCGGCCGGACGCCCGGCACGAGAAGCAACTCCTCCGGGACAAGTGGGGCGACTGGCCGGCGCTGAAGGCGGAGCTGCCGAAGGGCCACGCCCGCAGCCTGGTCGATTACCTCGTCCACCACCCGACCGACTTCAAGGGGGCGGTGGCCCGGCTCCGGCCCGACCTCCAGGGCCTCTACCTGTCGGCTTACCAGAGCCTCCTGTGGAACCGGGTGCTGGCCGCCTGGCTCACGAAGCACCTGCCGGCCGACGCCTTGGCCGGGGTCGACCTCAAGCTCGGCCGGGTGCCGGTCCCGGTCCGCATCCCCGACGGGGTGCGGCCGGCCTGGGCGGCGCTGGGCCTGCCCCTGCCGTCGGCCCGGGTGAAGCCGGACCCGGCGTCCGAGTGGGCCGGGCTGGTCGCCGACGTGCTGCGGGACGAGGGGCTGACGCTGGCCGAACTCCGCATCAAGGGGCTGCAGAAGCCGTTCTTCTCCCGGGGCGACCGCCGAGGGTGCGTCCGGCCGGAGGGGCTGACCCACGCCGCCGGGCCGGACGACCTGAACCCGGGTCGGCTCAAGCTCCGGCTCGGGTTCGACCTCCCTCGCGGCAGCTACGCGACGATGCTCGTCAAGCGGATCACGGCGGTCGGACCGGTGAGCGGGGGGCGTCAGCCCCCTGTTCCGCCACCCGAAACAGGGGGCTGACGCCCCTGCTCGCCGGAGACTCATTTGCCTCGGACCGAGTCCCGGAACACGCCGCAAATCACCCCGGCGGCGTCCGGGCCGACGCTGTTCACCTCCCCGTACTGGGCCGTCTTCCGGCCGTAGGCGAACGGCGGCTTCTCGTCCCACTGCCGCTTCGGGATGAAGTAGCCGAGTTCGTCGTTGCCCAGGCCGATCAGCATCCGGTGCTTCCCCTTGAGTTGGGCGTAGACCGCCGGCTCGGCCGGGGCGTTCGGGAAGTCGGCCCCGGCCTCGGCCTTTTCGACCACCTTGCCCAGGACCAGCTCCGGGTAAATCTCGCCCGGGATGACGGCGACTTCCAACTCGCCGAGCTTCAGGTAGCCGACCTCGGTTTTCGCGGCGATGGGCTTGGACAGGTCCTTCGTCTCGGTGAACGCCTCCGGGGTCGGCGTCCCGGGCCACTCGTACAGCGGGCGGGTCAGGGTGCCGAACTGCCAGCCGAGCCGGTAGAGGTTGTTGTCGACCCGGACGAGGGCCGCCCGGGTGCGGACCTCGAACGGCGTCAGCGTCACCGGCCCGGCCGCCGCGAGGGCCTTGTCCGCCAGCTTGCCGACCAGGGTGCCGTACCGGTCGGCCTTCTCGAAGGTGCCGTCGGCCAGCTCCTTTCCGCCCTCGTCCTTCACCGGCAACCCGAGGGTGGTCATGAGGCCGCCGACGGTCCCGGTCAGGTAGACGACCGGGCATTTCTGCGACGCCCGCAGGTGCTTGACCGTGTACCCGACGAAGTCGGCGGTGACGGCCGTGTTCTTACTGTCCAGGGCCTCCGGGTGGCAGTTCCATTGGACGACCACCCCGAGCGGGGCGTTCGTCCTCGGGTCGGCGAACCGGAGGGCGACCAGTTCGTCGTGGAGGAAGATCGGGAGCCGGCCGTCCTTAAGCAGTTCCGGAGCGGTGGCCGTACCGATCGTGGCGACGGCCGGCTTGCGGGCGGCGTCGGCGTCCTTGACGGCCTTCACGCACCCGGCGACGAGCTTGTCGAGGTAGGCCGGGTCGATGCCGGACTGGAACGGGGTCGGCCCCCACAGGCCCAGGGTGTCCGGCCCCTCGTGGTTGTGGGTCGAGGAGACGAGGACGTACTTGAAACCCGGCAGCTCGGCCCGGATACGGTCGACGGTCGGCAGGAACAGCCCGACGACGTCGACCGAGACGACGGCGATCTTGTCGCCCCCGTCGGCCAGGACGACCGCCCGGGCGGTGATCGGGTCGTGAACGGATTTCGCCTTCCGGTCCTGCCCGAACCCGGCCAGGTAGACCGGCTTCTGGCCGAGTTCCGGGGTGATGTCGGCTTCCCCGAATCCGACCGATAGTTCGCCGGCCGTGAGAGCGGGGGAGGCGCTGAGGACCGCCACGAGGGCGACGACGAGACGCATCCGTTCCTCCTGTTGGAGGTTAGGTCGATCGAACGGCGTCGCCCGACGACGCGGCGTTCGCTCAATCGTGATTGGTTCGGCCGCGGGGAGTGTGGGTTCCCGAACCAAACCAATCAGAGCCGCGGTCGGCCCGGAATCGCGTCAGGCCGCCTCGCACTCGCGCATGTACCGGATGCACTCCCGGGCGATGGTGTCCGGGTCGGGCGAGTAGTCGAACACCTCGACCGACACCCAGCCGACGTACTTCGCGTCCCGCAGGGCCCGGAATATCGGCCGGAAGTCGGTGGCCCCGAACCCCGGCCCCCGCTTGTTCGGGTCGTTGGCGTGGAAGTGGTGCAGGTCGGCGACGCTCGCCCGGATCACATCCGGGGTCGGGTCCGGCTCGGCGGACATCGCCTTCACGTCCAGGTGCAGCCGGACGCCGGGGTGGCCGAGCCGCCGGATCAGGGCGGTGGCCTCGGCGGCGGTGTTCAGGAAGTTCGTCTCGGTCGGGGTGAGCGGCTCCAGGCAGAGGGTGACGCCGGTGTCGTCGAGGGTGCGGAGGCAGTGTGACAGTGTGTCGGCGGCCCGGTCGGCCGCGTCGGCCTTCGTCACCCCGGCCGGCAGGTTCCGCTGGGCCGGCGACCCGAGGACGAGCAGGTCGCCGCCGAGGTCGGCCGCCGCCCGGGCGAGGTCGGCCAGGTAGTCGCCGGTCCGCCGGCGGACGGCCGGGTCGTCGGCCGTCAGGTGGAACCCCTCGGTTTTGGCCAGGAGCCAGTGCAGCCCGATGATGCGGACCCCGGCGGCCTCGGCCTGGCGGCGGAGTTCGGCCCGGCGGGCGGCCGGCACGTCGGTGACGAGCGGGGCCAGGGTGAACGGGGCGACCTCCAGGCCGGAATAGCCCAGCTCGGCCACCCGCCCGCACACCCGGGCGTGGTCCCAGCCCCCGAACGTCTCGTTGCAGATGGCGTAGCGCATGGGGCCACTGTAGGGTGGGCGGAGGCGGTCCGCCAGGACCGCCGAGGCCCGCGCGGGGGGATCACTACGGGATGGTGATCTCCCGGGCCCGGCCGGCGGGGTCGGTCGGGTCGTAGACGGTCAGCCGGGCCGACTGCTTGCCTTTGGCCGCGGCCCGGAACGCGGTCGGCGTCGGGGTTTCCTTGCCGTCGACCTTGGTAATCACCCACCGGCCCTCGCCGAGGGCCTGGAACTTGGCCGCCGCCGGGCCGCCCGGGACGACCTCCCGGACCAGCACCCCGGCCGGAACCCCGGCCGGGACGCTGCCGAAGAACCCGGCGTTCCGGGCCAGCACGCTGGCGTGCTCGACCCGCAGCCCGAGGACCGGCTCCGGCTTGACCGAGGCGACCGACGGTGCGTCGTTGCGGAACTTGGCCAGCGTCACCTGGGCCGGGAACGTCCGGTCCCCGCGGTTCACCTGGAGGGTGATGGTGCTCCCGGCCAGGGCCGACCCGACGTGCAACAGTACGTCCTCGAACCGGTCGGCCGGGTGGCCGTTGATCCGGAGGATGCGGTCCCCGGGGAGCAGCCCGGCGGCCTCGGCCGGCCCGCCGGGGGTGACCTCGGAGACGGCCACCCCGTCCCCGCCCCCGTCGTTGCCCGCCCCGACCCCGAGGAACCCGTACTCGACCTCTTCCCCCCGGCGGAGGACCTCGACCACGCGGCTCAGGTTGTCGTCGAGCGGGAGAAACCGGCCGCGGTCGCCGTCGTACCCGGCGGCGGTGGTGATCAGCCCGAGCAGCCGGCCGTCGGGGGTGAGGACGGCCGCCCCGTTGCACCCGGGGTCGGCCCGGGCGTCGAACTCGACGGTCGGGCCTTGCAGGTAGTAGCTCCGGGCGGTGGCGTCGGTCGACTTCCCGCCGGGCGGCCGGCGGACGGCGGTGACGACCCCGAGGCCGCCGGGTCGCCCGTCCGGGGGGTACGGGGCGGCGACGTACACCAGCTTGCCGGGGGTAACGGTCGGCCCGCCGGCCGGGCGCCGGTCGCCCCGCCGGGCCTCGGGGAGCCGGACATCCGCGGGCGGGACGGCGGCCAGCCCGAGCGGCGGGGTCAGCAGCTTGAGGACGGCCAGATCGCTGCGGGCGTCGGCCGCGTGGATGTCGGCGTAGGACCCGCCGGCCGGGAGGTGGACGAAGATTTTGGTCGCCCCCTCGACCGCCCCGTGGGTGGTCAGGACGAGGCCGGCCGGGTCGATCACCACCCCGCCGGCGGCCCCGAGGGCGGGGATGACCTCGGGGTCGGACAGGTCGAGCCGGGCGGCCAACTCGGCCGCGGCGGGGGACGGGTCGGCCTTGCGGAACGCCGCCGGGTCGAACCCGCCGAGCTGCCAGGCGGGGGCTGGCGGGCCGGCCGGCTTGGGGTACTGGTCGGAGCGGGAGACGACCACGCAGCCGACCGACGCCCGGGCCGTCGCCAGGGCGTCGGTCAGCTTCTTCTCCAGCGCGTCGAGTTCGGCCCGCGTTTCCGGCTGTGCGCGGGCCGGGCCGGCGACGAACAGTGCGGCGAGAACGACGGCGAGGCGCATGACCGGCCCGTGGAGTGCGAGTCGGGGTGTTGTAAGCCGGACGGCCGGGAATTGTAGGGTGGACTGCCCCGTAGCCGGACTCGCCAGAGTTCGGTGATCGGCGGCCGAACTCTGGCGAGTCCGGCTACGAGTGGATGTCGCCCTTGGCCGCCCGGACGTAAGCCGCGAAGTTCTCGACCGGGGTGGCCTTGTCGACCCCGTGGTTCAGGTTGAGGATGTGCCGGGTGCCACCCGCCCGAACGCACGCCCGGACGGCCTCGGCCACCTGCCCGGGCGTCCCGGACCGTAATACTTCTTCGTCCACGTTCCCCTGGAAGACCAGGTCAGGGTATTCCCGGCGGGCGGCCGCCAGGTCGTGCCGGGTGCCGAGGCTGACTACCTCGGCCCCGGTCGCCACCATCCGGTCGAGGTACGGGCCTTCCTTGACGAACAGGATGCGGGGCACGCCCGCCGCCCCGGCGAGGACGGCCCGGTGGTGGGACTGGGCCCAGGCGTCGTACTCGTCAGCCGTGAGCAATCCGGCCCACGAGTCGAAGAGTTGGTACAGGTCGGCCCCGTCGGCGACGAGGGTGTTGAGGAACCCGACCGTCGCCGCCGACAGCTTGTCGAGCAGGCCGGCCCAGACGGCCGGATGCTCGGTCGCGAACCGGCGGGTGGCGGCGATGTCCTTGCCGGTGCCGATGCAGTAGGTGGCGACGGTGAACGGCGCCCCGGCGAAGGCGATCACCGGCAGCTCGCCCCGCAACTCGCCCTTCACGAGTTTGAGCAGGTCGCGGATGTGCTGGTACGACTCGGGCGGCGGGTCGGCGGTCAGCCGGTCCAGATCGTCGCGGGTGCGGACCGGGCGGTCCGGGACCGGCCCGACCCCGGGCCTCAGGGCGAACGGCAGCCCCATCGAGTAGGGCAGGGTGGTGATGTCGTAGAAGAGGATGATGGCGTCGACGCCGAACCGGCGGGGGCACAGCGACGCGGCCGCCGCCCGCTCCACGTCGGCCGAGAACTCGTAGAACCCGAGGCCGTCCCGGACCCGACGGAAGTCCGGGTCCCACCGCCCGGCCTGCCGCATGGCCCAGACCGGTGGCCGCTCGACGACCTCACCCCGCGCCGCCCGGACGAGCAAGTGATCCGGCATCAGGTGGTCCCGCCCCTCCCGGCCGCGGTGTCGGCCGGCTTCACCCCAACATACAGGGTGGCCACGCCGAAGGTGAACGGTCGGTAGGTCACGTCGGCGAGGCCGTTCGCCCGGAGCTTGTCGGCCAACGCCTCGTAGTCCGGGAACCGCAGTACGCTTTCCGGCAGGTACTGGTACGCATTCTCCCGGCTACGGGTCAGCAACTGCCCGACCCGCGGCAGGACGTGCCGGAAGTAGAACGTGTACAGCCGGCCGAACAGCCGGTTCCGCGGGCGGGAGAACTCCAGCACCGCCACCCGCCCGCCGGGCTTCGCCACCCGGACCATCTCGGCCAGCCCCCGGTCCGGGTCGGTGACGTTCCGCAGCCCGAACGCCACCGCCACGAGCTGGAACGTGTCGTCGGCGAACGGTAGGGCCTGGGCGTCCGCCTCGACGAACGTGATCCGCCCGGCCGCCCCGGCTCGGGTCGCCTTCTTCCCGGCACGCTGCAACATCTCGCCGCAGAAGTCGGCCCCGACGATCGGCACCGCCCCCTGCGCCGCCCGGTCGTAGGCCAGGGCCAGGTCGCCGGTGCCGGTACACAGGTCGAGGATCGGGCCGGCGTCGGCCGGCCCGGGCGGGACCAGCCGGGCCGTCCGCCGCCGCCACAGCTTGTCGACGTTCAGGCTGAGCAGGTGGTTGAGGAAGTCGTACCACGGGGCGATCTGGCCGAACATCCGGCGGATGCGCACTTCCCGCTTGTCGAGCAATTCGGCTGACGGCACGGCGAACACCCACTGGGCGGCGGCGGACGGCCCGCCGTCGGTTTATAACCTGAACCGGTGCCCGTCCGCGGGGACAACCCGCCGCCGACCGCCGGAGGACGCCCCGTGCTCGACCGGAACACGTTCGTGGTCAAGGAGCGGGTCAAACTGATTTCGAACACCAACACCTACGACATCCTCGACGGCGAGTCCGGCGAGCCGGTGGGGACGGCCGAGGAGAACATCGGCCCGGTCGTCCAACTGCTCCGGTTCTTCATCAGCAAGCACATCATGCCGACCCGGATCGAGGTCCGGGAAAAACCGGACGACTCGCTCGTCTTCACCATCCGCCGGGGGGCGTACATCTTCAAGTCCCGGGTGGAGGTCCATGACGCGCAGGGGGAGCTGCTCGGGTACTTCAAAAGCAAGTTCTTCACCATCAGCGGCGGGTTCCACATCTACGACAAGGACGACAAGCACTTCGCCGAGATCAAGGGGAAGTGGCTGGGGTGGGACTACCGGTTCCTGACCCCGGACGGGCAGGTCGAGATGGGCCGGGTGTCGAAGAAGCTGGGGGCGCTGGGGCTGGTCAAGGAGCTGTTCACCTCGGCCGACACCTACGCGGTGGCGATCAACCCGGAGCTGGCCGACGAGCCGCTGGCCAAGATGCTGGTCCTGGCCGCCGCCCTGGCGATCGACACCATCTACAAGGAAGAGTCCCGGACGGTCGGCATCCCCGGGCTGGACGAGTAGTGGGGAGAGGGGGCCGCAGATGAACGCGGATCGGCGCAGATGATTCAAAACCATTGTTCCGGTTCCATCTGCGTTCGACCGCGTTTATCTGCGGCTAGGTTCAGTTGGGAGACGAGGATGATCACCGCGGACGGCTGCCGGGAGCGGCGGCGACGGCTCCTCGACCGGCTGCGGCCGGCCGGCCCGGTCGTCCTGACCGACCCGATCCACCTCCGGTACTTCGCCAATTTCACGGTCGACCCGATCAGCCTCGGGGCCGGGTTCGGCGGGCTGCTGGTGGTCCGGCCGGACGGCCACGCGACCCTGCACCACGACGACAGGCTGCCGAAGTCGGTCGAGTCCGCCCACGCCGACGACAGACGGACGGTGACGTGGTACACCGGCCAGGCCCCGCAGACCGGGCCGCGGGCGGACGTGCTCCGGCCGGCCGTCCTCGCGGCCGGGGGGCGGGTTCACGACTCGTTGGACGACGACGACGCCCACCGGCTGTTCGGCATCACGTCGGAACTCCGCCGGCGGAAGGACCCGGACGAGCTCGACCAACTCCGGGCCTGCATGGCGGCGACCGACGCCGGCCACGCCTGGGCCCGGGTGAACGTGGAGCCCGGGATGACCGAACTCGACGTGTACGCCGGGGTGTGCCGGGCGGTCTACGCCCACCTCGGCCACTGGGCGGTCGTGTATGGCGACTTCACCGTGTCCGACGGCGTGAAGCGGGTCGGGCCGCCGACCCCGCACGTCCTGGCCGCCGGGGAGACGTTCATCCTCGACTTCTCAGTCGTCCTCCAGGGCTACCGGAGCGACTTCACCAACACCCTAGTCGTCGGCGGGCAGCCGACCGCCGACCAGAAGCGGCTGTTCGACCTCTGCGTGAGTGCCATGCGTGCCGGGGAAGGGGAGTTGAAGGCCGGGGCGACCTGCCAGTCGGTCTACGATGCCGTGCGGGGCGAATTCGAGGCGGCCGGGATGGCCGACCACTTCCCGCACCACGCCGGCCACGGCCTCGGGCTGGAACACCCGGAGCCGCCGTTCCTGGTCCGCCACAGCACCGAGACGCTTGCCGCCGGGGAGGTGGTGACGCTCGAGCCCGGGCTGTACGTCGCGGACATCGGCGGCGTCCGGATCGAGAACAACTACCTGGTAACAGACGCCGGCTACGAGCGGCTGAGCAACCACGCCATCTCGCTGACGTGAAACGACGACTCGTAGGGCGGCTCGACCCACCCTACTTGACTGGCTTGATCTCGATGTCCTTGAAGTGGATCTCCGTCCCCTCGCTCTGGAGGGCGATCCGGCCTTTCGTCAGGTTGCCCTTCGTGCCGCCGTTCACCACCCGGCCGTTGACGGCCACGGTGATGTCGCCGCCCCGGCAGGTGATTTCGTATCGGTTCCACTCGCCGAACGGCTTCTCGACCGCCTCGTCCTTCGGCGAGCGCCAGATGTGCCGATTCGTCTTGTCGGCGGCGTCCCGGCGGTCGGCCGGCACCTCCAGCTTGACCTCGGCGGCGGTTTGCAACCACAGGTCGCCGGCCCGGCCCGACCGTAGCTGCACCTCGATGCAGACCGGCCAGACGGTGTCGCCCTTCTGGCAGTGGACGAGGACGCCGCTGTTGCCGGCCTTCAGGTCCTTCGGATACCGCCACTTCAGCCGCAGGACATAGTCGCCGTACTCCTTCTCGGTGACGAGGTAGCCGGTCGGCTTGCCGGTGCAGCGGAGTTCGCCGTCCACGACCGACCACGAGTCCTTCGAATCGATGGCCGCCGTCGGGCCGTCCTTCTCCTTTCGGCCGAACGTCCTCCAGCCGGCCAAGTCCTTGCCGTTGAACAGCGGCGTGAAGCCCTCCCGGTCGTCGGCCGGGGTGACGCCGATGAGGAGGACGACGGCGGCCGGGGCGAGGAGTCGGCGCATCGGTCTTCCTGGGAGCGCGGCCGTCCCGGCCGCAGGTTTTAGCGGTCCCGGGAGCGGCCCGGACGGCCGCGCGCCCAGGACACACCCCAAAAGCTTCAGCAGCGGCGTACCCC
>JAIEQN010000709.1 GCA_019747685.1 Gemmataceae bacterium | reverse complement strand
GTCAACTTCGCGGCGATGGTGCGGCTCGCGTTCATCCGACTCTACCTGGCCCGGTGATTAGCGAGACAGACCCTAACCCCGACCACCGGCCAGGTGTTCGTCCAGAACACCGGCCAGACGACCGGGGCGGCGGCCGCCGCCAATACGTTCGACAAGGGCGTGTACGTCAACGGGACCGTCGGAGGGGTCGGAGTCAACATCGGGGTGTACACCACCGCCGTCCCGGCCGGGTCGACGGTGAACGTCCTGGCCGGGACGTACAACGAGAGCCCGACGATCAACCGGGCCCTGACCCTCCAGGGGGCCGGGCGGAACGTCACCACCATCAACCTGCTCGCCCCCGGGACCCCCGGGACCGCCTACCTCGCCCCGCTGCTCATCACCGGGACCGGGAACGTCACGGTCGACGGGTTTACCATCGTCGGCGACGACGCCGTCGGCAGCGGGCTGGCCAACAGCAACGTGTACGTCGACAACACCGGCCTCGGCACCGTCACCCTGTCGAACAACCGGTTCGAGGTCGGGAACATCGGGCCGGGCACCACCGGCGACGACGGGTTCGGGATCGTCACCGCCTACAACCCGACCAACACCAACCTGACCGACCAGTTAACCGTCACCGGGAACGAGTTCGCCCCGACCAACAGCCAGGCCCGGCGGGCGTTCTTCATCAATGCCGGGGTGGACGGGTTTACCTTCACCGGGAACGACATCAGCGGCGACTTCGCCCGGGGGTCGTTCACCTCGGCCCTGGACGGGCTGGTCTCGGGCAACACCTACGCCGCCACCGGCACCACCGCCGGCAGCCGGACCGGCGGGTTCGGGGCGTTCGGCGATCCGACCTCGGCCAACGGCAAGACCACCTTCAGCAACAACACCATCACCGGCACCTCGTACGGGATCGACTCCTACGGGTCGGCCGACGTGACCGTCAGCGGGAACACCATCACCGGCGTCGATTACGGGGTCATCGTCGAGCAGGGCGGGTCGGCCGACGTAAGCGGGAACGACTTCGACGACGCGACGACCGACAACCTCATCGACATCTACCTCGATAGCACCGCCGCGGGGATCACGGTCGGGACCAACAACCAGTTCGCCGGGGACGACTTCTTCGTCTACAACGATTCGACCCTGGCCGTCGTCCTGACCGCCTCCGGCACCACCTTCGACGAGGCCAGCAACTTCCGGATCGAGGACAAGGTCCACCACAAGATGGACGACCTGTCCGACGGGCTGGTCACCTGGGTAGCGAACACTCGGTACGTGACCGCCCCGGGAACCCCGGACGCCGACGCGACCGACGCCGACAGCAGCATCCAGCGGGGCATCGACGCCGCGAACAGCGGCGACACGGTCAACGTCGAGGCCGGCACCTACGCCGAGAACGTGACCGTCGACAAGACGCTCACCCTGCTCGGGGCCCAGGCCGGGAACGACGCCGACACCCGGCAGGCGGCGTTCGTCGGCGGGGCCGCCGACCCGTCCGTCGAGTCGATCATCACCGCCCCGACCAACAACCCGACCGGGTCCAACCCCGGGGCCAACGACCTCGTCCGGCTGGTGGCCGACAACATCACCCTGGACGGGTTCGTGGTCGACGGGAGCAACCCGGCCGTCGGCGGGGCCAACGACATCGACGCCCGGGTCGGGGTGACGACGGTAGACGACCAGGGCAACTACATCATCACCAGCGGGCTGGTGATCCAGAACAACGTCATCCAGAACGTCGCCCTGCGGGGCATCAACCTGGACAACGACGGCACCGCCCCGGCCGTCCACCACCTGATCGACGGCAACCACGTCCGCGGGTTCGGGCCGGGCGGGGACGGGATCATCCTGTTCTGGAACGCCTACACCGACGTGACCAACAACACCGTCGTTGACACCGCCGGCAGCGGGATCGGGATCAACCTCCAGAACTTCTTCGGCGCCGGCGAGGCGATGACCTGGTCCGGGAACACCGTGACCGTCGGCCAGAGCGGGATCGGCATCCACGTCAACCTGTTCTACGCCGTTGGGTCCGAGCTCGACGTCACCGGGAACACGGTGAACGCCGCCGCCGGGGTCGCCCCGACGGCCGCCGAGAACACCTGGGGGATCAACCTCTGGTCGGTCCAGAACGACGCCGACATCGACCTGACGAACAACGCCGTCGGCACCGCCGGCGGGACGTTCGACCGTGGCATCAACCTGTGGAACCTGCCGACCACGGGCACGGTCCTGGTGGCCGGCGGGGTGGTCGCCCGGTCCCAGGTCGGGATCAACCTGGACGCGGTCGACATCTACTACGGCAACGGCGCCAGCTCGACGGTGGACGTGTCGGGCGTGACCGTCACCGGGACCGGGGCGGCCGGGTCGGTCGGGGTCCGGGTGCGGGCGGCCGCCCTGACCACCCCGCCGCTCGACCTCCAGGGCGGGACGAACACCGTCACCGGCGACCAGCGGCTGAACCTGTACGGCGGGTCGGTGAGCGGGTACGAGACCGGCATCCTGGTGGACGGCCCGGTCGACCCGACGGCCAACCCGGGCAACAAGACGGCTAGCCTTCAGTTCGACGGCGGCACCACGGTCTCGGGCGGCACCACCGGGCTGAAGGTCGACGGGGCGAACGCCCGGCTGGTCGGCAACACCCTGTCCACCACCGCGTTCACCGGGCAGTCCGGCCAGTACGTGCTGCTGGCGAACGGGGCCCACGACAACGAGGACCTGGCCGCCACCGCGGCCACGTTCGGCGGGGTGACGGGGGCGACCGCCACCGCCGGCCAACTTTTCGCCATCGAGGACAAGATCACCCACGAGGTGGACAACGCCACCCTCGGGTTCGTCGAGGTGAAGGCCAACCACGTGTTCGTCACCCCGGCCAGCGGGAGCGTCCAGCGTGGCGTCGACGCGGCCGACGGCGGGGACACGGTCAACGTCGCCGGCGGGACCTACGCCGAGAGCGTCTCGACCGCCGGCAAGGCGGTCACCCTGGCCCCCGGCGGGGCCGGGGCGACGGCCGCGGTGACGGTCACCACCCTGACCCTGGACAACAACGACACCCTGGCCGTGGAGCTGAACGGGACCACCGCCGGGACCCAGTACGACCAGATCGCGGTGACCGGGACGGCGACCCTCGGGAACGCCAACCTGACGGCCACCCTGGGGTACACCCCGACGGCCGGGACCACCTACACGGTGATCGACGGCGGGACCCGGTCGGGCACGTTCGGCGTGACGACGGTGAACGCCGGGGCGGCCGTCCTGACCGTCAGCTACACCGCCAACGACGCCCTCCTGACCGTCCCCACCCCGACCCCGCTGACGTTCACCGGGGCCGGGGCGTACAAGGTGTCCCTGAACCCGAACGGGGCCGGGGCGGCCGACGACACGATCGAGGTCCGCCGGAACAACGTGCTGATCGGCAGCCAGCTCTACTCGGCCACCTCGGCGGTCAACCTGACCGGGGCGGCGAACTCGACCGACTCGCTGGAGGTGGACTACACCACCGGCAACCCGGTCCCGGCCGGGGCGAACGGGATCACCTTCAACGGCCTGGCCGGGACCGGGACCGACCTGGTGAAGGTGACCGGCGGGGCGTTCGGCACCGTCGTCTACTCCCAGGGGTCGAGCCCGTACAGCGGGGCCAAGGGCGGGCAGCTCAGCCTGGACGGGTACCTGGTCCGGTTCGCCGACGTGGAGGCGGCGGTCGACCTGAAGGGGGTCGGGTCGATCGGGACCGGGACCGTCCAGCTCCCGGCCGCGGCCGCCGCCGTCACCCTCAGCCAGTTGGCCGGCGGGGAGACCCGGGTGGACGCCGCCGCCATCCCGGACCTGGAGCTGAAGGACCCGACCACCCTGCTCTATGTGGACGGGGACGCGAACGACGCGATCACCGTGGCCGGGACGAACACCTTCGCCCTGCCCGGGAGTCTGACCCTGGACGGCCAGGCGATGAACATCAACAAGGCGGTGTCGGTCGGCGGGAACTTCACCGCCACCGCCGCCACCACCTTCGCCACCGAGGCGACCGGGGCCGGGCCGATCACCGCGACCGGGGCGGTGTCGGTCACCAGCACCGGAACGATGAACATCCGGGGGGCGGTCACCGGGGCGTCCGTTAACCTGACCTCGAACGCGGCCAGCGCGGCCGCCATCCAGGGGGCGGTCGGCCCGGCGGTGGTCACCGCGAACGGCGGGAACCTGACCCTCAGCGCCCCGAACGGCGGGGTCAGCTTCGGCCTCGGGACCCTGGCCACCACGGCCGGGGGGAACCTGTCCGTCACCGCGGCCGCCGGAAACAACGCCCTGGGGGTGGTGTCGGTGAAGTTCGTTTCCGTGTCCGGGTCGGTCACGGCCACCGGCGGCGGGGCGGTCACCCTCCAGACCGGCGGGAACCTGACCGCCGGCGGGGCGGTCTCGATCACCGGGACCGGGGCCGGGGCGGTCACCCTCCGCAGCCCGGTGCAGGGGTCGTCGGTGTCGGTCAGCTCGGCTGCCACCACCGCCGCCGCCCTGGCCACCAGCGGGGTGGCGGCCACCCTGACGGCGACCGCCGGCGGGGTCACCCTCTCCTCGGCCGGCGGGGTCAGCCTGGGGAGCGACGTGACCACCAACGGCGGCAACTTCTCGTCCTCCGGACTGGCCTTCACCACCCTGGCCGGGGCCGACATCGTGGTCAACAACGGGACGAACGGGTCGATCACCCTGACCCACTCGGGGGCGATCCAGATCAACGCCAAGCTGGACGCCCGGACGTACTCGGTCACCGGCTGGGCCGGGACCGGCATCCAGTTCCGCAGCGGCAGCCGGCTGATGCTGTACATCGATGTCAGCAGCCCGCCGGCGTCCCCGCTGTTCGTCCTGAACAACGGGAACATCGCCTTCCTGAGCGGCAGCACGGTCGAGGTGGTCGCGGCCAAGAGCGGCGCGTCGGGGGTGGCCGGGACCTACGACGTGGCCGTGGCGACGACCGGGACGGTGACCGGGTTCAACCTGGCGACCAAGGTCGTGTCCGGCCCCGGGGCGACCAAGGTCGGCGGGGTCGTGGCCAGCGGGAACAAGATCCAGGTCCAGATCAACACGTAACGGCCGGCCGACCGGTCGATCCGCCCGGGCCACGACCGCGGTCGTGGCCCGGGGCCGTTGCCAGAGGACAACGCCCGGTCTCCGACCTGCGGCACCGCCCCGCAATGGTGGATGTCGCACCCAGACGGGAGGCGAGCGGAACGCACGACGGTTGGGGGTGGTCGACTACTGGATCGAGATGGAAAAGGCGAAACCGGCGGACGAGGGTGAAAAGCAAAACCCCTGGGTGCCCAGGGGTTTTGCAGTTGCGGCGGTAGGATTTGAACCTACGACCTCCAGGTTATGAGCCGCAGCATTTTCCCTAGTTTGCAGCCTTATTTCCAACTTCCGGGCTCACGCCGGCAGTTATCGGGCAGTTATAATCCGGGTGGCAGTTGTGGCCACCCCGGAGGCCCGTCATGGGCAAGAAGCGGAAGCGCGGCGAGCGCGGGCGGCCCTGGTACCGGGCCGCCCGCGACCAGTGGTGCGTCACCCTCGACGACAAGATCACCCCCCTCCTCGACGGCAAGGGGCGGCCCGTCCGCGGGAAGGACAACCGGGCCGGGGCCGACCGGGCGTGGCACGAGCTGCACGCCCTGGCCGCCGTCCCCGACAACGGGGCGGACAACGAGGTCCGCACCGTCCTGGAACTCTACCTCCAGGACCTGGAGCGGCGGGCGGGGTCGGCCAAGACGCTGGCGACGTACACCGGGTACTTCAAGTCGTTCCTCGCCCGCTACCCGCGGCTGTTGGTCAAGGACCTCCGACCGGCCCACGTCCACGAGTGGTGGCGGCAGGACCGGCCTGGGTGGGGGAACTCGACCAAGAACCTGTCCGGGGCGGCGTTCAAGGCCGCCTTCCGGTGGGCCGCCTCCCCCGGCCGGGGCGGCGCGATCATCCCCGGGAACCCGCTCGACGGAATGCCGCTGCCGACGATGCGGAAGCGGTCGGCCGAGGTGGTGGTGTCGGACGACGAGTTCGCCGCCTTGCTCGCCCTGGTCAAGACCCCGGCCACCCGCGACCTTCTGACGGTGGCGTGGGAAACCGGCACCCGGCCGGTGAACCTGTCCCGGGCGACGGCCGCCAACCTGACCGAGGACGGCAACGCCCTGCTGTTCGCCGACTGGAACACCGCGGAGGGGAGTGCGGTCCACAAGACGTTCCACCGGACCGGGCGGCCGCTCGTGGTGCCCCTGACCGACCGGGCCCGGGAGGTCGCCCTGCGGCTGGTGGCGGCGTACCCGGCCGGGCCGCTGTTCCGGACCCCGACCGGGCTGCCCTGGACCGACGTGCGGCTGGCCAACACGGTACTCCACTACGCCAGGCGGGCGGGGCTGGCGGGCCGGTTCACCGCCTACTCGTGCCGCCACACCCGGGCCACCGCCCTGCTGGAGGCTGGGCACAGCGACACCGACGTGGCGGCCATCCTCGGCAACACCCCGGGGGTGATTCACCGGAACTACTCGCACGTAGCGGCCAAGGTGGACCGGCTGCGGGAGCTGATGAACCGGGCGTCTAAAGGAACTTGAACCGGACGCCGGGGGGCTTGGGCGGCTTGCGCGTCCGGGCCGCCGCCGGGGCGACCGCCGGTGCGGCCGGCGGGTTTTCCCGGTCCTCCATGTAGCGGACCAGGGAGGCCCGGTAGAACCGGACCATCCGCCCGTCCCGGTAGCCGCGGACGACCCCGCGGCGGAACAGGTCGTACAGCTTGGTCTTCTTCAGCCCGGTGAGGGTCATGGCCTCCCGGTAGCCGCAGACGCCGTCGCCTCCCCCGGCCATGGCAGGCCCTCCCACCGGGCCGTCCGTGGCCGCCTCCCCTCCCCCCACCCCACGAGCGCCTCCACGGCCCGGACCGCCCGCCGAGCGGACGGTGCCCGTCGGGTCCGTCAGGCCATCGGCAAGGCGACCGTTCCGCCGGCCTCGGGAACCAGCCGGGCGGCCAGTGCCCGCCGCTCCCGGGCCGGGGGGACCGGGGCCGGGATGACGTCCGGCATCCCGTCGTAGGTCCGGCCGCCGAGCAGCCGGCCGGTCGCCTTCTTGTTCCTCCCGCCGTTCTGCTTGTGGAAGAACTTCACCCCGGCGGCCCGGCACTGGTCCCGGACGGCCAGGGCCCAGGCCGGGTCGAACGGCCGGGCGTGGGGGCCGGACTCGCCCCCGGTGATCACCCAGTCGATGCCGCCGAGGTCGAGCGTCACCGGCCCGAGGAGCGGCTCGACCGACAGGAACTTGACCCGGGCCCCGGTCGTCCGGAGGCGGTCGACCCGGGGGGCGTAGGGCTGGCTCTCGACCGACACCCCCATCCACACGTTGGCCGGCCAGTCCAGGTCCGGGGACAGTTCGGCCAGCCGGCCGGCCCGCTTGGTCAGGCACTGGTAGGTGTGCCACGGGGTCGCCCGCATGACGTCGAACGCCCGGCGGATGAACCCGACCGGCACGTCCTCGTGGAACAGGTCGGACAGGGAGTTGACGAACACCTTGGCCGGGGCCGGCCAGCCGAACGGGTGGGCCAGCCGGTCGGGCAGGCCGCGGACCTCCCCGGTCCAGTTCAGGAGCCCGTTGTCCTGGCGGTAGGCCAGCCCGGCGTTCGCGGCCGACACCCGGGGGTTCGGGTTCCCGGCCATCCGGAGGACGTGGGTGACGGCGTAGCAGGAGGCGCAGCCGGCCGAGCACTTGGTGCAGCCGAGCAGGAAGTTCCAGGTCGCGTTGGTCCACTCGATGGACGAGGTGGCGCTCATCGTACATCTCCGGGGTTAGCGGCGTCCGGCCGGGGTTCTGCGCCCTCCCTGGCGCGGGTGGGGTCGGTCAGCCGCGGTCGACCGCCAGGGCGAGAGCGACCCGGCGGAGGGTGGCGACGGTGGCCGGGTCGGCGGGCGACCCGGGGGTGCGGAAGGTGGTCAGCCCGCCGCCGGCGGAGGCGGCGAGGAGGACCGTCCCGTCCCCCGCCCGGACCATGAGCCAGCGGCCGGCCAGGGCCCGGAGCTCGGCCTCGAGTTCGTACGGGGTCGGGGCGGGGATGGCGGTGTCGGTCACGGCGGCGCCCTCGGGTCGGGGGACGCCCGCCGTCCGTGGCGGGCCGGATGGGTCAGTTGCCGTTGAGCAGCGACGGCTCCGGCGGGTCGCCGGCCGGCACCAGCCGCTCGGCGGCGGTGATGACGGCGGCCATGGTGGGCAGGGGCACGGCTATGCCGTGTTCTCTCAGGACGGACAGCACCTCCTGCACGACCTCGGCCACCAGCGCCTGGTTGTCGGTGGCCGGCGGGGCGGTCTTTCGGGGTCGGCCTCGCATGGGGGCCTCCTCGGGGTTGGGGGTGGGGTCAGTCACAGACGTCGTCGGGGGTGTGCAGCCCGCCGCACCGGCGGCAGACGAGGTACACCTCGCCCGGCTGGCCCGGGTCGGGCTGCCACACCCCCCTCGGGTCCACGTCCCCGGCGGCCGGCCAGGAGCGCCGAGATAGCCGGGGCCTCGGGGCGGGTACCGGCTCGAGGGGGATGACCAGTCGGACGATGGCCTCCGCCAGCCACCTCGTCGGCCCGAAGAACAGGTGGTGGGGGAACAGGGTCGCGGCGAACAGCAGCCCGACGGCCGCGAAGTTGAGCGGGTAGAACACCAGCGGCTCGAGGCAGGTCATCGCGGCCGCGCACCCGGTCACGAAGGCGACGGGCACCCGGGGGTGCCTCCAGAGCAGGTAGAGCAGGAGGGCGCACGGCAGGTCGACCGGGAGCAGGAGGAAACGGATCACGGGTGTCTCCTTGGGTTCGGGGAGTCGTGCTAGCGGCGGGTTACGCGGTACTGGACGACCGGCGGGGCCGGGGGGGCGTGGTACTGGCCGCACCGGGGGCACGGGGCGATCACGGTCCCCCCGGCCGGCGGGGAGTGCCAGCTCATGACCGGGGCCGGCGACGGGGTGGCGGCGGACTGGGCGGGCTCCGTCTTCGGGGCCGGTTCGGGCTTGGGTGCCGGCCGGCACCCCCGGTGCTGGGCGACCCCGTCGGTGACGGTGAAGAACTGCCAGTTGCAGTACTCCTGGCAGCCCGGGCACCACCAGTAGGTGTTGGTGGTGAGCTGGTTGTTCCCGTGGTTCATCAGCCGGCTGTAGGCCGGCGGGTTCCCGGTCACCCGGCCGTTCGTGGGCCGCGGGTGGCCGTCCGGCGGGCAGTGGGCCCCCGGGACGCCGGCCAGGGCCTTCCGGCCCTCGGCCTCCTCCCGCTCGGCCTTCTTGCCGTGGTCGTGCTTGGCCGTCCCGTTCAGCACCGTGAACTCGGCCCGGTCGGCGTACCCCTGGCAGGCGGCGCACCACCACTCGACCCGGTCCCCCTTGGTGACGGACTCCTTGTACCGGGCGGGCGGGCGGCCGAGCGACAGCCCGGTGTGCGACTGCGGCCGCGGGTGGCCGGGGGGCGGGAGGGCGTCGAGCGGGATCCGCGCCAGGTCGCTCCGGCACTGTTCCTCCACCCGGACCTCCTCCCGCTCCTGGGAGGTGGGGGGCGGGTGGAGGCCGCCGCAGAGGTCGCACCCGACGACCGTGTCACCGGCCTTGAACGGCCGGGTGTGCCAGCCGGAGGTGATGAACCGGTCGGTCGGGACCTGCGACTGCCGGTCGCCGGGCTTCGGAGGCGGGGACGGCTCCGGACCGGGCTTCGGGGCCGGCTTCGGCGGGGTCGGGCTGAGGAGCCGGCCGTAGACCTCCATCACCCCGAGGAACTGGCGGAGCCGCTTGACCGCGGCACGCCCCTCCGGGGTCGGGCCGAGCGGGCTACCCGGGCCGGCGGTCACCACCCGCAGGTAGCCGTCGGTCTCGGCGAGAAGCTGCCCCAACTCGGCCAGGGCGTTCCGGTTCTTGTCCAGCGCCACGAGGAACTCGTCGACCTGCTTGATCCGCTCCGGGACGTCGGCCGCGAGCCGCTCGAGTTCCTCCGCCTGCCTCGTCGTCAGGGCGGCCAGCTCCGGGAACTCCTCGGCCCGCCGCGCGGCCCGGCCGCGGTACATCGCCGCCATCGCCCGGTACCCGGCGGCGGCGTCGGTCAGGTTGTACCGCAGCGCCTTCACCCGGCGGACGACCTCGTCGGCGTCCCGCTCGGCGTCCTTGACCAGCGCCTGGAGCCCGCGGGCGGCCTCCTTCAGCTGCTTCTCGGCCGCCGCCTGGTCGGCCCGGGCGGCCGGGTCGCCGGCGGCGATGGCCACCTCGATCGCCCGGACCTTCTCGGCCACCGCCTCCAGGGTCGAGCCGACCGCCTCGGCGTTCCGCCGGGCGGTCACCACCCGCGGGTCGTCGTCCGCGGTCAGGGGGTTCGGGAGGTCGCCGGCCGCCTGGGCGGCGCCCGGGGGCCGCGCCTCGGCCGGCGGCTCGGGCTCCTTCGGCTCCTTCGGCTTCTTCGGCCGGTCGTCCTCCCGGCCCTTCGGGCGGTCGTCCCCCCGGTCAGTCTCCCGCGGGGGCGGGGCCGGGTCGGGCCGCCTGTCGGCCGGCTTGTCGTCGGCCTTGGCCCACCTCTCGTCGCACCCGCCGGCCGCGAGCAGCACCGCCGCGGTCAGGGGCACGAGCCAGACGCGCGTGGCCATCCGTCGTCCTCCGTCAAGGGTTCTGCGGCCGGTTGCGGACGCCGCCGTGGTCGCCCCACACCTGCCGCAGGGCCTTCTGCATGTCGTCGGTCAGCTCGAGCTTCAGCCGGTCCACGACCTCGTCGGCGTACCACGGCCAGAGCTCCTGCTCCTCCGGCGGCCGGGGCTCCCAGGTGGTGAACGGCGGCGGCGGGAGGTCCCGGAACGGGGCCAAAAACGGCGTCTCGACCTTGAAGCAGCCGACGTTCGGGTGGAACACCATGAACCGGGCCAGGTCGTTCATCACGTCGGCCTCGGGGAGGTTGGTGACCTCGCCCGTGAGGACCGCGTCCTTGACGTGCAGGCTGAACGAGGCGGTGTGCGAGGTCCCGTGGGCGTGCGAGGTGCTCCAACTGGTGCTCCAACTGACGCCGTCGGTGACCGAGCTGCTGCTCCCCTGCGGACCCCAACTCCGGCCCGTCTGGTAGCTCCCGCCGCTGGTGCGGGTGGTGCCCCGGGTGAACGTGTAGCTGTGCCCGACCGACTCCGACCGCTGCCGCCCCTCGACCTGGCCGACCCGGCGGGTAAACGCCTCGGCGGTCTCACGGCCGCACGAGTAGGCGACGAGCATGGCCGCCACCTCGACCAGCTCGGCCACGTGCTTGTCGGCCATCCGGGTCCTCAGCCCCTCCAGGCTCTGGAGGCTGGCGTACGCCCCGAGGCCGCTCGCCCGGCCGAAGGAGGCCACCTCGTTCAGGGCCGACAGCACCCCCAGGTACTTCAGCTCGTCGAGCCAGAAGTAGGTGTGGTTGGTCCGGTCCCGCCGCCTCAGGGCGGTCTTGACCAGCAGGGTGACGACGGCGTTCGCCACCCCGGCCACCATCGGCAGGGTGTCCGCGGTCATCCCGAGGTACAGGACGGCCCGCTCGTCGAGGAACCGCTTGAGGGACAGCCGGCCGCGGGCGTGCCGGTACTGGGCCAGGGCGGTGGTCATCGGGCCGATGGCCGACCGGGCGGTGGCGAACACCCCGTGCCCGAGCCGGCGGACGAGCTGGCTCCGGGCGACCGCCCGGGTCCGGTGGCACTGGCGGAGCGCCGCCAGGGCCAGCGGCGGGTACTCGATGGCCACCCCCAGGTCGGCCAGGTCCCAGTCCGACCCCCGGGCCCGGAACACCCGGATCATCCCCAGGGCCAGCTGCTTGGCCAGCTCCTGCCAGAACCGGCCGTCCCCGGCGTTCTTGGCCAGCTCCTCCGGGAACAGGGCGTCGACCAGCAGTATGGCCGTGGTGTCGTCGATCACGAGCTCGGCCACGTTCGGGCAGAGGCCGTGGCGGTCGCCCGGGGTGATCCGGTGGATCGGGACGTCGGGCGGGACGACCCGGTAGAGGAACGCGAGCTCCTCCCCGGTCACCCCCGGGACCACCCACCGGAGCTTCCGGGCCGGGTCGTCCCAGGCCCGGGCCATGTGCATCTGGGCCAGTTCCTGGAGCTTGGTCTTGGCCGTCCCCGGGTTGCCCATCTGGATCGTAAGTCTGTTCAAATATTCGTTTGTCGGCCACAGGATGCCGCCCAGCCAGGTGGCCGGGTGGGCGGACCCGTCCACGGCGGCGAGCCGGGTGTTCAGATACGCCTGGGCCAGTTCGGCGGTGGTCACGTGGGCCCCGCGGAGGGGGTCGAACCAGTAGAGCGGGGCCGCCTCCGGCCGGGTCAGGGGCGGCGGCT
>JAIEQN010000088.1 GCA_019747685.1 Gemmataceae bacterium | reverse complement strand
GTCAGTCCGCGAACGCGAACTCGTTGCTCAGCATCAGCACCTGGGCGAGCTGCGGCCAGGGGCCGAAGTCGCCCTTCACCTCACCCGCCGCGAACGCCGCCCCCAACGCCCGCTCCTCGGCCGACGGGTCGCGGCCCAGGACCGCGCGGTACAGGGCCGCCACCTTCTCCCCGTCGGACTTGGCCCCGGCGACCTCCGGCCGGGCCGCGGCCGCCCTCGCCTGCTCGGCCACGAACGGGCTGTTCAACAGGTACAGGGCCTGCGGCGGCACCGTCGTCTGGAACCGCTGCGGGCTGTGCTGGTCCGGGCTGGCCACGTCGAACACCCGGAACGTCCCCGGCAGGTTCGACCGGTCGATCAAGCCGTACACCGTCCGCCGGGTCGGGTACGGAGCTTCGAACAGCTCGACCGGCCGCCCGCCGGGGGCGGAGTCGAGCCGCCCGGCGGCCACCAACAGCGAGTCCCGCAGGGCCTCGAAGTCGAGCCGCCGCCGGTTCTGCCGGCCGAGGAGCTTGTTCTCGATGTCCGCCGTCGCCGGTAGCGAAGCCTGGCGATAGGTCGCCGACAGCATGATGACCCTGTGGAGCTTCTTGACCGACCAGCCATCGGCCACGAACCGGGCCGCGAGCCAGTCCAACATCTCCGGGTGGGTCGGCGGGTCGGCCCGGGTGCCGAAGTCACTCGGGGTCCGGACCAGGCCCTGCCCGAAGTGCCCGAGCCAGACCCGGTTGGCCATCACCCGGGCGGTCAGCGGGTTGTCCGGCGAGGCGATCGCCTTCGCCAACTCCAGCCGCCCGCTTCCGCCGGCGAACGGCTTGCGGTCCGGGCCGGCGGCGACCGAGACGAACCGCCGGGGGACGGCCGGGCCGCGGTTGTTCGGGTTGCCGCGGAGGAAGACGTAAGGGTCGAACGGCTTCGGCAGGTCGGACAGGACGTGCGCCCGCGGCGGGGCCGCCGGGCTGGCCGCGATGAAGCCGTCGATCTTCCGCCGGGCCGCCCGGAGCTGGTCCCGGTCGAGCCGGTTGAAGAGCTTCTGGGCGTCGGCCAGCGGGATGTCGGTCGGGCCGCCGGCCCCGAGAACGGCCTTCAGGTCCGGCCGGTCCTTGGGCGGGTCGGTCAGCCGCTCGGCCACTCGCTTGGCCGCCGCCCGGACATCCTTGGGGTCGGCCAGTTGGGCGAACACCGGCGGCTTGCCGGCCTTGAGCCGGTCGGCCACGTAGTCCCGCCACCGGTCGAACGCTAGCCGGTTCAGGTCCCGCTGGCGGAGCAGGGCTTGGACTTGCTCGTTCGTCTTCCCCCGGGCGTCGACCACCGCCGCCAGGTAGTCGACCACCACCTCCGGCGTCCGCAACTTGGCGACCGCCGCGGCGTGCCGCCGGGCCACCTCGGCGGCGTACCCGGCTTCCTGCTCGGCCAGGTCGACCTCGTACTCGACCCGGTCGGTGGTCCGGCCGTCCCCGCCGATCAAGGGCAGCTCCTTCGGCTCCTCGGACGACGCGAACACCCCGTACAGCGAGTAGTAGTCGGCGATCGGGACCGGGTCGAACTTGTGGTCGTGGCAGCGGGCGCAGCCGACGGTCAGCCCCATCAGCCCGCGGGCGACCACGTCGATCCGGTCGTCGATGATGTCCGGGGTGCTGTTCAGGAACCGCCGGCCGAGGGTCAAAAACCCCATCGCCGCGAGCGGCCGCTTGTCGTCGCCCAGGTCGAGCTTGTCGGCGGCGAGCTGCTCCAGGATGAACCGGTCGTAGGGCTTGTCCTCGTTGAACGACCGGACGACGTAGTCGCGGTAGGTGTAGGCGTAGGGGAACGCCCGCTCCTCCTGGAAGACGTACCCCTTGGTGTCGGCGTACCGGGCCACGTCGAGCCAGTACCGGCCCCACCGCTCGCCGTACTGCGGGGACGCCAGCAGCTTGTCGATCAGCTTCTCCCAGGCGTCGGGCGAGTTGTCGGCCGCGAACGCCTCCACCTCGGCGGCCGTCGGCGGCAGGCCGACGAGGTCGTAGTAAGCCCGGCGGATGAGCGTCCGCCCGTCGGCCGGCGGGGCCGGCTTCATCCCCTCCCGTTCGAGCCGGGCCAGGACGAACCGGTCGATCTCATTGCGGATTGCGGATTGCGGATTGCGGATTGCCGGCACCGGGACGGGCTTGACCGGCTGGAAGGCCCAATGCTTGCCGGCGTCCGGCCGGACCTGGGCCGCGGTCGCCTTCGGGAACACGGCCCCCTGCTTCACCCACTCGGTCAGGGTGGCCACCTCGCCGGCCGCGAGCGGGTGCTTGGGCGGCATCGGGTAGTCGCCGGTCCGGCCGACCGAGGCGATCAGCCGGCTGTTGGCCGGATCGCCGGGGGCGACCACCGGGCCGTCGTCGGCCCCGGCCGCCAAGCCGTCAGCGGTATCCAGCCGCAGCCCGGCCGACTGCTTCTTCGGACCGTGACAGGAATAACACTTCTCGGCCAGGACCGGCCGGACCTTGTTCTCGAAGAACTCGACCTGCCCGGGGGTGGGGTCGGCGGCGGCCGCGGTCAGCCCGATC
The DNA here is from genome assembly GCA_019747685.1 of Gemmataceae bacterium. Lineage (GTDB taxonomy): Bacteria > Planctomycetota > Planctomycetia > Gemmatales > Gemmataceae > Urbifossiella. Next base: position 9,744 of record JAIEQN010000088.1, on the reverse strand, counting down.
GGGGCCAGCCCGAGGGCGAGGAGCCAACGCATCGTCATGATCCTCGTCGGGCCGAGGAGGGCCGGCCAAAGGCGGGGGAAACGGCGGCCCGGTGGGTGAAAGGATTGTACACGATCCCCGCACCGGCCGGGAGGCCTGTGCCACCGGAGCTTGGGGGCACAGGCCTCCCGGCCGGTGCCGTACTCCTTTGTCGTTGAACCGGCCGCCGGAAGTCGTTACCATTCCCACTACCCCGCCCGCCGTAGCCCCACGCCCCGACGCGACTTCCGGAGAACCGCCATGATCCGGCTGGACGCCGCCCGGCCCGCCACGTTCTGCGACGGCCTGACCCGCCGCGACTTCCTCCACGCCGGGGCCGTCGCCCCGCTCGGGCTGACCCTGCCGGCCTTCAACCGCGCCAAGGTCGCGGCCAACGGCAAGGACGGCGACATCAACTGCATCATGCTCTTCCTGGTCGGCGGGCCGAGCCAGATCGACACCTGGGACCCGAAGCCGAACGCCCCGGCCGAAATCCGCGGTCCCTTCAAGCCCATTCAAACGAACGTCGCCGGGACGCAGATCAGTGAAATCTTCCCGGAGCTGGCCAAGCACGCCGACAAGTTCAGCATCGTCCGGTCGGTCTACCACACGGCCACCGCCGTCCACGACACCGGCCACCAGATGATGCAGACCGGGCGGCTGTTCACCGGCGGCATCGAACACCCGCACGTCGGCTGCGCCCTGGGCTACCTGAAGGGCGGCCGGGGCGAGCTGCCGGCCCACGTCCTGTTGCCCAAGCCGATCGGCCGGACCGGCGGCAACCTGCCGCACGGCCACACGGCGGGTTATCTGGGCAAGCCCTACGACCCGTTCATCCTGAACGCCGACCCGAACGCCCCGGGGTTCAAGGTGCCGGACCTCTTGCCGCCGGACTACATCACCGGCGTCCGGGCCGAGCGGCGGCAGAAGCTGCGTGAGGCCGTCGACGGAGCGACCGCGGCGTTCGAGCAGAACGCCGCGGCGAAGCAGCTCGACGACAACTTCGCCCTGGCCTACAAGCTGATGTCGTCGGCCAAGGCCCGGGAGGCGTTCGCCCTGGAGAAGGAGCCGGACAAGACCCGGGACCGGTACGGCCGGACGCGGTTCGGGCAGTCGTGCCTGATGGCCCGGCGGCTGGTCGAGGCCGGGGTCCGGTTCGTCACCGTCAACATGTTCGAGACGGTGTTCGACGAGATCACCTGGGACATCCACGGGTCGCGGCCGTTCACCGACATCGAGGAGATGGCCAAGCAGGTGGCCCCGAACTTCGACCGGGCATACACGGCCCTCTTGACCGACCTGGCCGACCGGGGCCTCCTGTCGAACACGATGGTGGTGGCTCTGGGCGAGTTCGGGCGGACGCCGAAGGTGAACCCGGCCGGCGGCCGGGACCACCACCCCGGGGTGTGGTCGATCCTGATGGGCGGGGGGCCGTTGCAGGGCGGGCGGGTGGTCGGGGCGTCGGACGAGCTGGGGTACGTGCCGAAGGCCCGGCCGGTGACGCCGGCGGAGGTCGCGGCGACGCTGTACCGGGGGCTGGGATTCGACCCGCACCACGAGCTGCCCGGCCCGCAGAACCGGCCGCTGCCGCTGGCCGACTACAACGCCAAGCCGATCGCCGAGCTGTTCTGACCCACGGAGGGACCGATGGACACGGGCACCGCGATCCAGACCCGGGCTAACCCGGAGGTCGAGCTGGACTTCAGCGCCCTGGACCGGCTGCCGAAGGACGGGGAGCTGCCCTACTCGGACGGGGAGCCGATGGACACCGCCTGGCACCGGGACTGCATGACCCTGCTCATCGGCAGCATCCGGCACCACTGGCGGAACCGCGACGACTACTTCGTCGGCGGGGACATGTTCGTCTACTTCAGCCCGGACCGGGTGTTCCACACCGACTTCCGCGGGCCCGACTTCTTCGTGGCCAAGGGCGTGGACCGGCACAAGAAGCGGTTCGCGTACATCACCTGGCAGGAGAACGGCCAGCTCCCGAGCGTCATCATCGAACTCGGCTCGGAGTCCACCCTGGACCGGGACCGGGGCGAGAAGAAGGACCTGTACGAGCGGATCCGCATCCCGGAGTATTTCCTCTACGACCCGGCCGAGCCCCGGCTGGAGGGGTGGCGGCTGACCAGCCTACGGGGGTACGTGCCGATCGAGGTCGGCCCGGGCGGGCGGATGTGGTGCGAGCAGCTCGAGCTGTGGGTCGGGCACTGGGACGGGCCGGACCACCCGGGGGCTGACCCCGACCGGTGGCTGCGGTTCTTCGACCCGGACGGGAACGTCGTCCCGACGCACTCCGAGGCGGTCGCCCGGGAGGCCCGAACCGCCCGGTTCGATGCCGACCGGGCGAAGGCCGCGTCCGACACCGAGGCCGCCGCCCGCCAAGCTGCCGAGACGCGGGCGGCCGCCGCCGAGGCCGAGAACGAGCGGCTGCGGCAGGAACTCGCCGCCCTCCGAGGCCAGGTTCCCCCGAACACCCCCTGACCTACCCCGGGCCCCCCAATGCGTCTTCGGCACCTCTCCCCGATTGCCCTGCTCGTCGCCGCCGGGACCGCCGCGGCCGGCGAGCTGAAGGTCTACCCGCCCGAGGTAGCGATCGCCGGGCCGAACCGGGTCCAGCAGCTCCTCGTCGTCGAGGAGGAGGCCGGCCGGGTCGTCGCCGACCACACCGCCGCGGCCAAGTTCTCCTCCTCGTCCTCCGAAGGGGTGGCGAAGGTGGACGCGGCCGGCCTCGTCACCGCCGCCGGTACGGGTGAGGCCACCGTCACCGCGACCGTAGGCAACCGCACCGCCGCGGCAAAGGTCACGGCCGGTCCCGCCGGCGGCTGGTCGTTCCGCCAGCACGTCATCCCGACGCTCACCAAAGTTGGGTGCAACTCCGGGGCCTGCCACGGGGCGCTGGCCGGCAAGGGCGGGATGAAACTCTCCCTCCGCGGGTACGACCCGGACGCCGACTGCTTCGTCCTCACCCGGCAAGCCGTCGCCCGCCGGGTCGATACCGCCAAGCCGGCCGACAGCCTGGCGCTGAAGAAGGCCACCCGGGCCATGCCCCACGCCGGCGGCACCCGGTTCGAGGCCGGGTCGGACCACTACGGCGTGCTGCTGAACTGGATCGCCGCCGGGGCACCCGGCCCGGCCGAGTCCGACGCCAAGCTGACCGCCATCGAGGTCTTCCCGAAGGCCGCACTGCTCAAGCCGAGGGAGAAGCTGCGGGTGGTCGTCCGGGCGGTGTACGCCGACGGCCGGCGGGAGGACGTGACCCGGTGGGCCCGGTTCGGGTCGAGCGAGGAGTCGGTCGCCACCGTCACCGAGGACGGCGTCGCCACCGTGGCCGGGCCGGGTGAGGCGGCCGTCACCGTCGTGTTCGGCACCCAGGTGGCCGCCGTCACCGTCACCTCGCCGTTCCCGAACGCGGTGGATGAGAAGGCGTTCGCCGCCGCCCCGCGCAACAACTTCGTGGACGAGCTGGTCCTCAAGAAGCTGGAACTCCTCCGGCTGCCGCCGTCCGGCCCGTGCTCCGACGCCGAGTTCGTCCGCCGCGTGTTCCTGGACGCCTGCGGCGTCCTCCCCAAACCCGAAGAGGTCGCCGCCTTCCTGGCCGACACCGACCCGCAGAAGCGGGCCAAGCTCATCGACAAGCTGCTCGAACGCCCCGAGTACGTCGACTACTGGGCGCTCAAGTGGTCGGACCTCTTGTTGGTGTCGAGCCGGAAGCTGCCGCAGCCGGCCATGTGGGCGTTCTACCGGGCGGTCCGGCACGCCGTCGCCGACAACCAGCCGTGGGACAAATTCGCCCGCGACATCCTGACGGCCTCCGGCAGCACCCTGACCAACGGCGCCGGCAACTACTTCGTCCTCCACAAGGACATCAGCGACCTGGCCGAGTCGTCGGCCGTCACCTTCCTCGGCACGTCGCTGACCTGCTGCCGGTGCCACAACCACCCGCTGGAGAAGTGGACCCAGGACGAGTACTGGGCGTTCGCCAACCTGTTCGCCCGGGTGGGCCTCAAGAACGGCGACCGGCCGGGCGAGGTCCTGGTCCAGAGCCGGCCGGACGGCGACGCCCTGCACTTGCGGAGGGGCACCGCCATGCCCCCGGCCCCGCTCGACTTCAAGGCGTTGCCCGCCGACGGGCTGCAGGACCGCCGGGCCTACCTGGCCGACTGGCTGACCGCCCCGGGCAACCCGTACTTCGCCAAGGCCCTGGTCAACCGGGTGTGGAAGAACTACCTCGGCCGCGGGCTGGTCGAGGCCGAGGACGACCTGCGGGCCACCAACCCGCCGACCAACCGCGAGCTGCTCGACGCCCTGGCCGCCGACTTCGTCAAACACAAGTACGACGTGAAGCACCTGACCCGGGTGATCCTGAACTCGGCGGCCTACCAGCGATCGAGCCGGCCGCTGCCGGCGAACGCCGCCGACGACCGGTTCTACTCGCGGTACTTGCTCCGCCGGCTCCCGGCCGAGGTCATCCTCGACGCCTACTCGGACATCACCGGCGTCCCGACCCCGTTCACCCGGGTGAAGACGGCGGCCGGGGACAGCGAGTCGCCGACCGACACCTACCCGCCCGGCACCCGGGCGGTGCAACTCCCGGACTCGCTGGCCGCGTCGCGGTTCCTCGAAGCGTTCGGCCGGGCCGAGCGGGTGCAGACCTGCGCCTGCGAGCGGACCGCCGACGCCAGCGTCGGCCAGGCCCTGCACCTGAACAACGGCCAGACGCTCAACGACAAGCTGCGTGACAAAACCTCGATCGCCGCGAAATGGCTGGCCGAGAACCGGACGGACGAGGAGGTCATGGACCGGCTGTTCCTCCTGGCCTTGAGCCGGCCGCCGACGGCCGAGGAGAAGGGGAAGTTCCTGGCCATCCTGGGCGAGGCGGCGAAGGCCGGCCCGGCCGCCCGCCGGGAGGCGCTCGAAGACTTCGTCTGGGCCGTCCTGACCGGCCGCGAGTTCCTGTTCAACCTCTGACCCGTAGGGCCGGCTGTGCCGGCCGCCACTCCCACCACCGGCCGGCACAGCCGGCCCTACGAGGGTCCGTCATGACCCGCCTCCTCCAGGCCCTGCCGGCCGCCCTGCTCGCCGCAACGGCATCCGCCGCCCCGCCGCCGGTGACGGCCGTGGCCATCTCGCCGGACGGCCACCGGGTCGCGTTCGGGGTCGGCGGCCACCTCCGGGTGTTCGGCACCGGCGGCGAGCGCGGCCCGGTCCTCCTCGTCCCCGAAGGCCGGGTGACGGCCCTGGCCTACTCCCCCGACGGCAACTGGCTGGCCGTCGCCAGCGGCGAGCCGGGCAAGTCCGGCCTGGTCCGGCTGTACGACACCTCCTGGTTTGGCCAACCGAAGGGCAACCCGTCGCCGGCCCTCGACGGGCACAAGGACGCCGTCTACGCCGTCGCCTTCGCGCCGGACGGCAGGCACCTGGCCACCGCCGGCTACGACCGGGTCATCCAGCTCTGGGACATCCCGGGCCAGTGGCCGAACGACCCGAAGGCCGAGATCGTGCCGAAGAAAACACTCAAGGACCACAGCGACACCATCTACGGCCTGTCGTTCCACCCATCCGGCAAGCTCCTGGCCTCGGCCTCGGCCGACCGGACGGTGAAGGTCTGGGACCCGGCGGCCGGCACCCGGCTGTACACCCTGGGCGAGCCGACCGACTGGGTGTACGCCGTCGTGTGGTCGCCGGACGGCAAGCACCTGGCGGCCGGCGGGGTGGACCAGAACCTCCGCCTGTGGGCCGCCGACGCCGCCGGCGGGAAGCTCGTCAAGGGCGTCTTCGCCCACCAAAAGCCGCTCCTGCGGCTCGGGTACACGAAGGACGGGAGGACGCTGTTCACCGCGGGCGAGGACAAGGTGGTCAAGGCGTGGGACGCGGCCAAGCTGGTCGAGAAGAAGGTTTACCCGGCCCACCCCGACGCCATCCTCGACCTCGCCGTCCACCCGTCCGGCGAGTGGTACGCGGCGGCCCGGTTCGACGGGGTCGGGAACCGGTTCGAGGCGGCCGACGGGAAGCCGATGGCCAACCAGATGCTGCCGGTCGCCGGCGGCCCGCCGAAGCCGAAGGCCGTCAGTCCGGCCGCCGTCGCGCCCGGGGTGCAGACCGTGACGATCACCGGCGAGGAGTTGTTCCACGTCCGCCAAGCCACCACCGACCGGCCCGAGGTCAAGGCGGCCCTCCGGGTGATCGACGCGAAGGAGGTCGCGGTCGAGGTGGAGGTCCCGTCGGGGACGCCGGCCGGGGCGGTCAAGCTGGTGCTGGAGAACGAGGCCGGGAAGTCGGCCCCGCTGACGCTGGCCGTGGACCGGCAGAAGGCGATCCCCGAGGCCGGCACGACCGACTCGGCCCGGGCCGGGATGGAGGTCCGACCGAACGTCACCGTGGCCGGGGCGATCGACCGGGCCGGCGATGTGGACTACTTCCGGTTCAGGGGCGCCAAGCTCCGCCCGATCGGCGTGCAGGTGGTGGCGGCCGAGTACGGGTCGAAGCTCGACCCGGTGCTGGTGCTGACCGACGCGGCCGGGCAGGTGCTAGCCGAGGGCGGGGCCGTCCTCGGGTACACCCCGACCGCCGACGGGGACTTGGCCGTCGGCGTCCGCGACCGGGAGTACCGCGGCGGCAAGGACTTCACCTACCGGCTCCAGCTCGGCGACGTGCCCGTCATCACCGGCGTCTTCCCGCTCGGCGTCCAGCGGGGCAAAACTACGGCCGTGCATGTGAGCGGCGTGAACCTCGGGCCGGAGGCCGGGAAGGCGGTGATGGTGACGGTCCCGGCCGACGCCGGCCCGGGGTCGAAGGTCCCCGTGCCGCTGCCGGCGACGAAGGAGAAGCCGCTCGGCAAGGCGGAAGTCGTGGTGGACGAGTTCCCGGCGGCGGTGGTCGACCCGGCCAACGGGGCCGAGGTGAAGGTGCCCGGGACGGCCGACGGCATCCTGCTGAGGCCGGGCGACGCCCAGGCCGTCCGGTTCGCGGCCAAGAAGGGCGAGCGGCTCGTCATCGAGACGAACGCCCAGCGGCTCGGGTCGCCGGTCGATCCGGTCATCGAGGTGCTGGACGCGGCCGGCAAGCCGGTCCCGCGGGCCGTCCTGCGGGCGACGGTGAAGATTTACAGCACCTTCCGCGACCACGACTCGGCCGGCCCGGGCATCCGGCTGGAGACCTGGAACGACCTGGCCATCGACGACCTCCTGTATGCCGACGGCGAGGTGATGAAGATCGTCGCCCTGCCCAAGAACCCGGACGACGACTGCCAGTTCTACCAGGTCGGGGGCCGGCGGGTCGGGTTCCTGGACACGACGCCGGTGCAGCACGCCCAGGGCGTGCCGATGTACAAGGTCGAGGCCCACCCGCCGGGATCGACGTTCCCGCCGAACGGGCTGCCGACGTTCCCGCTGTTCTTCCGCAACGACGACGGCGGCCCGGGGTACGGGAAGGACGCCCGGGTCTTCTTCGAGGCCCCGGCCGACGGCGTCTACCAGGTGCGGGTGGCCGACGCCCGCGGGGCCGGCGGCCCGCAGCACGCCTACCGGCTGACCGTCCGCCCGCCCCGGCCGGACTTCGCCGTCAGTGTCAGCCCGATGTCACCCGGCGTGTGGAAGGGCGGCGGCGTCCCGATCACCGTGACGGCCGACCGGAAGGACGGGTACGACGGGCCGATCGCGGTGAGGCTGGAGGGACTGCCGGCCGGGTTCTCGGCCCCCGAGACGACGATCGAGGCCGGGCAGACGACGACGGCGTTCGCCCTGTCGGCGGCGGCCGACGCGGCCGTCCCGCCCAACACCCAGCCGAGGCTGATCGCCCGGGCGACGATCGGCGGCAAGGAGGTTGCCCGGGAGGCGTCGCTGGGGACGCCGAAGCTGCTCGACGGCGGCGACATCTCCGTCACCACCAACCTCGGGGCGGTCTCGGTCGGGCCGGGCGGGGAAACCCGGCTGGTGGTGGAGATCGAGCGGGAGGGCGACTTCAAGGGGCGGGTGCCGGTGGAGGTGCGGGGCCTGCCGCACGGGGTCCGGGTGCTGGACATCGGGCTGAACGGCGTCCTGCTGACCGAGCGGGACACCCGCCGGGAGGTGGTGATCTACGCCGAGCCGTGGGTGAAGCCGGCGGCCCACCCGATCGCGGTGGTCGCCCGGTCCGAGCGGAAGGGCACCGACCACGCCGCCCGGTCGGTGCTGCTGACGGTCGGGAAGTAGAGGGCCTAGTCGTCGTCCGGCCGGGCCTCCTCACCCCCGGACGGTCCGGAGCCAGTCGCGGAACACGACCCGCAGCTCGTCGTTCATGTTCAGCACCCGGACCGTGGCCCGGCCGGTCGCCGTCTGGCCGATAATGAGCGGGCCGCGGTGGGCGAAATGGTCGTCCCACTCCTGTTGGCGGGGGTGGAATAGGAGGGCCGGCCGCCCGTCGAACGGGTCGATGCCGGCCAGGTTCGGCCCCTTGTGCTGGTTGCAGTGCGGGCAGGCAAAGGCGAGGTTGTCGGGGTCGTCGGTCCCGCCGTGCTGCTTGGAAACGATGTGTTCGGTCTGGAAGATGTACCAGGGGTCGTCGTCCTGGTGCGCGTGACAGTACTCGCACCGGTCCGCGGCCCGGGACCGGACGAAGGCCCGGGTGGCGGCGTCCATCACGACCCCGCCAGGACGGACCGGGCCTGAGCCTGGAGGATGGCGATCAGATTCCCGGCCGAGACGAGGGCTTTGTACTCGTCCCGCTCGGCCGGGGTGAGGGTCCCCTCGCCGTTCCGCTCGGCGTAGTCGTCGAGCTTGGCCTGGGTCTGGGCGTCGGCCCGGAGGGCGGCGATCTTGGCGGCGACCTCGGGCGTCAGGCAGTCCCGGATGGGGTCGAGCAGCCGGCCGAGGGTGGACCGTTCGAGGGTGGCGTTCATGTCCGAAGTATACCACCCGGCGGGCGGGGGGCGTCAACCCCCGGCGCGTTGACTTGGCGAGCGGGGGGCGTGAGCCCCCTGATCGGCTGCCAGGGGTTGTACGAGATGGGGCCGCATCAGGGGCCTGACGGCTCCCGCTCGCCCAAACCGGAGGTGTCATGGACCGCTTCTGGCTCCTCACCTGGGCGACCTACGGGACCTGGCTGCCGGGCGACGCCCGAGGGTTCGTGAGCAACGTCCGGGACGGCCCGGGTCCGGAGGTCCGGCACAACCTCCCCGGCACCCCCTACGACGCCGACATGCCTGGGCTCCGCCGGTCGGCCCGGGACAACCTGAAGGGCGAGCCGATCTGGCTCGGCCGGGACCATGCCGAGCTGCTGGTCCCGCAGTTCCGGGAGACGGCCGGGTGTCGCGGGTGGGCGCTGTTCGCGGCCGCCGTGATGGCCAATCACGTCCACCTGGTCGTCGGGGTGCCGGGTGACCCGGACCCGTCCGACATCCTGGGCGATTTCAAGGCTTACGGCAGCCGGCCGCTCAACCGGCGGTGGGGCAAGCCGCCGTCCGGGACGTGGTGGGCCGAGGGCGGGTCGAAGCGGAAGCTGCCGGACGAGCGGGCGTTGTTCGGGGGCGTGCGGTACGTCCGGGACCAGGAGCATCCGCTCGCGGGCTGGCTAGACGCCGACGCGATCCGGACCGCGTTCGACGGGTCGCTCGCCTGCGAGCTTCTTGGCGAGCGGGGGCCGTCAGGCCCCTGATGCGGTTCGGTTCTGGCGAGCGGGGGCCGTCAGGCCCCTGATGCGGTTCGGTTCTGGCGAGCGGGGGCCGTCAGGCCCCTGATGCGGTTC
>JAIEQN010000061.1 GCA_019747685.1 Gemmataceae bacterium | reverse complement strand
CGGCCCGCAGGAGGGCGGCGGCCCCGACCGCCCCGAGCGACCCGGCCCGGAGGAAGTCCCGGCGGCTGGCCCCGTTGCACAGGCGGCCCGGGCGGGTGTTGAACACGACGTCGAGCATGTCGGCTCCCCTCGGTTCGGTCGCGGGTGATCGGCGGCCCGGGTCTCGGCCCGTGGCACAGGCCTCCCGGCCTGTGGGTCACGAGCGGTAGGGACTCTTTTCGGCCGGCCCGGCGGGCGGTCTGGCGCCGGGTTCGGCCGCCCGGCCGGGTGGGGGGATCGCCCCCCGGCGTACACACCCCAGCCCGGACGGCGTGCAGAACCCGTACCGCCGGCCATCCAGGGGACAGGGGTCAGGGGTCATGGGTCAGGGAAGGAGAACACATCCGGCTCTCTGGTTCCTGTCTCCTGTCTCCTGCCTCCTGCCTCCTGCCTCCTGCCTCCTGCCTCCTGTCTCCTGTCTCCTGTCTCCTGCCTCCTGCCTCCTGCCTCCTGCCTCCTGCCTCCTACCCCTGGTACCGGGCCTTGCCGAACCCGAGGACCGGGTAGAACACCGGCCCGAGCAGGTACAATCCCAGCCCGAACGCCTCGCTCCGGCCGAACCGCCGGGCGACCTCGACGTTGACCAGGATGGCGGCGACGATCTGGACGCCCGGGACGAGCACCAGGACGAACCAGAAGACGGTCAGCCGGGCCACCCCGACGACCAGGACGTAGACGTTGTACCCCGGGACGAGGGCGGCCCACCACGGCCACCCGGCCTTCGGGAACACCCCGAGCCAGCCGACCACCACGGCCGCCGCCCAGCCCAGCAGGTACGGCAGGTACGGGAGCAGGTCGTCCATCGGCCCCGGGGCTCGTGCGGCGTGCCGCGGCATCCTATCCGCGGCGGCCGGGGGAGCAACCGCCCGGCCCGGTTTCGGGTGGCACAGGCATTCCTGCCTGTGCCACCCGAAACCGCCGGATTCCGCCGCCGACCGGGGGCCGGTACAATGCAGGCCGTTCCACCCCCGCCGGAGGACCGACCGTGCGTGTGATCCGCATCCTCGCCGTCGCCGACGCCGACGGCAAGTTCCGCCTCGACCTCCCGCTCGGGCCGCCGGGGTCGGTGTACGAACTCGAGGTCCGGGTCGAGCCGAACTACGGGTTGGACGGCCCGCCGCCGGGGCCGACCCCCGAAGAACTCGGGTGGCCGGCCGGGTTCTTCGACGCGACCTACGGCTCGATCACGGACGAGACCTTCGTCCGGCCGCCGCAGCCGATCCCCTCCCGGGAGGTCATCCTCGATTGAACTACCTCCTCGACACCAACGCCTGCATCACCTACCTCCGCGGGAAGAACCCGGTGCTGCTCCAGAAGTTCGGACAGCACCCGCTGTCCGACATGGCCCTGTGTTCGGTCAGCACCGGCGAACTCCGGCACGGGGCCGAGCGGAGTAAGAACCCGCCGGCCGAGTACGCCAAGGTGGACGCCTTCGTCGCCCGGTTCACCGTCCTCCCCTTCGACGAGGCCGCGGCGCGGGTGTTCGCCCGCATCCGGCATTTCGTCATGTCCCGGGGCCAGACGATCGGGGCCTACGACTTCCAGATCGCCGCCATCGCCCTGGCCAACGACCTCACCCTGGTCACCCACAACACCCACGAGTTCGGCCGGGTCCCCGGCCTCCGGTGGGAGGACTGGGAGGTCCCGTAGCCGTCACCGCCGCGGGGGCAGCCCGGCGAACCCCGGGACGTGGGCCCGGAGCAGCCGGTCCAACTCCTCCCGCTGTTCACCCGTCAGGGCCGACTCGGGGATCAACACGACCGCCGGCTGCCCGGTGTACAAGATCATGTACCCCCGCGCCACCTCGGCCCGCTTGAAGACGGACCAGCTTATCCGACCGCTCGACGCGGCTCCGGTGTAGGTGACGCCACCGCGCGAGAACTCGTACGCCCGTTCCTCCCGGATTTCCTCGCTCCGGTCCCACACTTGCTGGGCGTTCACACGGATCAGGAGGGGTAGGAGTACGGAGAACACGAGCGCCAGGCCGATCGGGAGCAGGACCGCGGGGAGAGGAACCGTACTCGGGCCGTCCACGACCATAAGTACCAGACCGAGTACAGCCCACCCGACGAAGAAGTAGGTAAACCACCAGGCCCGGATCCGGCGGCGGAAGATCGCCGCGTTCAGCCCGAGCCAGTCTTCGAGCTTCGGTGCCGCCTTCACCCGCACCACCGGCCCGCCGTCGGCCATCGCCCGCCTCAGTAGTTGAACAGGAAGTCCTTGCTGTTCAGGACGGCCCACAGGAGGTCGCGGAAGACCTCCTCCCGGGTGGCGTCCTTGTCGGCCCGCAGCTCGGCCACCTTCGCCCGCTCCGCGGCCGTCGGCAGCCGGGCCAGCGTCCGCAGGAACAAGCCGTCCAGGGCCGTGTTGTCGTCCGGCTCTGCGGCCAACGCCTTCGTCAACCAGCCGGACGGGCTGGCCACCTTCCCGGCCGTCGCCTCCCCGCCGATCAGGTGCAACACCTGCGGCAAGGACACGTCCCCGCTCCGCTCGCAGGCGCAGGCCGTCACCCGGTCGGACCGGCCGAACGTCCGCAGGAAGTAGGACGCCGCCCCCGGGTCCGGCACCTGCACCGCCCGCACCCCGAGCGGGTAGCCGTCGAACTTCTCCGGCACCCCGGTGGCGTCGGCGATGGCGTCGAGCATCACCTCGGCCGGCAACCGGCGGGCGTAGTAGTGGCTGTAGAACCGGGCGTCGGTCTCGTTCCCCGGCCGGGTGGCCGCGGAGAGTTGGTACGTCCGGCTGGTCAGGACCAGCCGCATCAGCCGGCGGAGGTCGTAGCCGCCGTCGACGAAGTCCTTCTTCAGGGCCGCCCACAGGGCCGGGTGGGTCGGCGGGTTGGTGGCCCGGAGGTCGTCCACCGGCTCGACGAGGCCGACGCCGAGGTAGTGCCGCCACACCCGGTTGACCATCGCCCCGGCGAACGCCTCGTTCGAGGGGTCGGTGATCCACCTGGCCAGGGCGGCCCGCGGGTCGTCGCCCGGCTTCACCTCGGCCGGGGTGCGGTCGAGCGGCTGGGGCTTCATGAACTCCCCGGTCCGCGGCTGGCTGACGCCCACCGGGTTCTTGTTCTGGTCCTGGTCCGGGTGGCCGACCTTCAGGACGGTGACGCCGTCCTTCGGCTCCTTCCGCTGGAAGCTGATCCGGCTGAAGTAGGCGGCGAAGTGGTAGAAGTCGTCCTGGGTGAACCGTTCGAGCGGGTGGTTGTGGCAGCGGGCGCAGCCGATCCGGGTGCCGAGCAGGGCCTGGGCCACCGACTCGCCGACCTCGGACTCGTCGGCGTGCCGCTTCTCGCCGACGGTGACGACGAAGTAGCCGACGGCCGGGTTCTCCGTCACCGGCCCCCTCGCGGTCAGCACCTCGCGGCAGAGGTCGTCCCACCGGCGGTTGGCGGCGACCTGGTCGCGGAGCCAGACGTGGAACTGGCGGACGCCCTTGACGCCGCGCACGTCGTGGTCCCGCTCCCGCCGATTTTGGAAGAGATCACCCAGTTGGAGCGTCCAGTAGTCGGTGAACTCCGGCCGGGCCAGGAGCGCGTCGACCAGCTTCTCCCGCTTCTTCGGGTCGGGGTCGGCGACGAAGGCCGTCACCTCGTCGGGCTTGGGCAGGACGCCGCAGGCGTCGAGGAAGGCCCGGCGGACGAACTCCCGGTCGGTGCAGAGGTCCGACGGCTCGACGCGGAGTTCCCGCAGCTTGGCCAGGACGTGCTGATCGATCGCGTTGTTCGCGGCCCCGTACCGCGTCGCGTCGACTTCGCGGTCGAACGGCATGGCGAAGGCGGCGACGGCCACCTCGACCTGGAACATGGCCCGGACGGCGGCCGCCCCGTTGCGGACGGCCTTCGCCACCCCGGCCGGCGAAACCGCGACGAACGCCGGGTCGTTGCCGTCGAACTTGGTCAGCCAGGTGACATCCCGCTTCGACCCGTCGGCGAAGGTGGCGGTGGCGACCAGTTGGACCGACTCGCCGGGCTTGAGGACCTTCGAGCCGGGCGAAAGTTCCAACCTGGTCAGCTTCGGCTCGGCCTTGTCCGGGCCGGGGTAGCCGGCCGCCACCCAGTCGAGGAGCAGCCGGTGCTCGGGGCTGCCGACGGCGAACAGCCGGCCGCCCTCGTGCGGGGTCTGGGCCGTGGCCTTGCGGAGCAGGAGGCTCTCTTCCGGCTTCGTCCGGTCGATCCGCCGGCCGCCGAACTCGCGGGTGAGGGAGAGGTAATCCTGTTCGGGGGCGTAGCCGCGGAGCGAGAGGCGGAAGCCGTTCTGGCCGGCCCCCTTGCCGTGGCAGGCCCCCTGGTTGCACCCGGCCTTGGTCAGGACGGGGATGACTTCATTCAGGTACGACGGTGGGCGGGGGGCGTCGGTCCCCCGAGCCGTACCCGTTGCGACCACGGCCATCACCGCGACAGCGAACCGGGACATGCGGGGGCCTCGACGGCGGGAACGGCAGGCGGGCGGGGTGGGGCGGCGGCAGAGGGGGCCGCCCGGCGGGGGCTAACTCACCCGATTCTAATCGGCGTTCCGGGGCCGGGCAAGCAAGATTCGCGGGACCGCCCGGCTCGGGGGGCTGACGCCCCCCGCTCCGGATACATTTCCCGTACCCCGTCCGACGTTCACGAGCCGCACCATGCGCTGGCCGGTCGTCCGCCTGATCGCCGCCCGGGAGTTCCGGGACCAGCTCCGGGACCGGCGGACGATGTTCATGATCCTCGGGCTGCCGGTCCTGATGTACCCACTGTTCGTCGGGGTCGGGACGGTGTTCGCCAGCATCCTCAAGGACAAGCGGCTGGTCGTCGGGGTGGTCGGGGCCGACGCCCTGCCGCAGCCCCCGGCCGGCGGCGGCAAGCCCGACCCGACGGCCTACCCGCCGCTGTTCGCCGGCGGCCGGTTCGTCGACAAGTACGTCCCCGAGGACCCGGAGTCCGGGACCGGCGGGACCCTGGTGGTCAAGCCGCTGGACGCCGCCGACGAAGGCTTGCTGGCGGCCCGGGAGGTGGACGCCATCGTCGCCTTCGACCCGGACACGGCGGCCAAGCTCGAACGCGGCGAGAAGGCGGCGGTGCGGGTCCTCGGGCGGGACGGGGAGGAGAACTCCAAGCTGGCCGTCCGGCGGGTGGCGGCGGTCCTGCGGAAGTGGGCCGAGGACGTGAAGGCGGCCAAGTTCGCCCGGGCCAACCTCCCGCCGGACTACGACCGGCCGGTCGAGGTCCGGGACCCGCAGTCCCAGAAGTCGGCCGACAAGAAGATCGCCGACGAGGTCCGGGACGCCCTGGTCAAGGTGATCCCGCTCTTGCTGGTCATGTGGGTGCTGACCGGGGCCATCTACCCGGCCATCGACATGACCGCCGGGGAGAAGGAACGCGGCACGATGGAGACGCTGCTGATCTCCCCGGCCGGGCGGTCCGAGATCGTGGCCGGGAAGTTCCTGGCGGTCACCGCCCTGGGGTTCGGGACGGCCGTGTGGAACGTCCTGCTGATGGTGGCGGCGGTGGCGGTCGGGCAGGTCTTCTTCCAGTCCCAGTTGCTCTCCGTCGGCGGGCTGGCGGCGTGCGTCCTGGCGGCCCTGCCGCTGGCGATGCTGTTCGCCGCCTGCTGCCTCAGCCTGGGGGTGTTCGCCCGGAGCACGAAGGAAGGCAATTACTACATGGTGCCGATGTTCTTCCTGGTGCTGCCGCTGGCGTACTGGAGCATGGCCCCGGGGATCGAGCTGGACGCCCGGATGAGCTGGGTGCCGGTGACCAACGCCCTCTTGTTGCAACAACGCCTGATGGCCGTCCGCCCGGACCCGTTCCCGTGGGTCCACGTCCCGGCGGTCGCGATCTCGCTGGCGGCCTGCATCGCACTGGCCCTGTGGGCGGCGGTCCGCCAGTTCAACCGGGAATCGGTCCTGTTCCGGGAGGCCGAGGCCGGCGGGCGGAGGCGGGGGTTCCGGCTGTTCGGGCGGGCAAAGGGTGCCCAGGGCTGACGCCCTGGGCTACGCGCCGCCGCCCCCTCCGGGGGCTCAGACGGTTTTCGGTTTCAGCCCCCGGAGGGGGCGGCGGCGCGTAGCCAGGGGTGCAAACCCCTGGTCGATTTCGGAGGAGCCACCATGCCGACGCCGCTCGACGGGTACACGTCGTACAAGGGCCTGCCGCCGCTGGCCGGGCTGTGCTCGCTCGAAGAAGCGGCCCGGCCCGGCCTGTCGGTCGAGGAGTGCGTCCGCCGGCTGAAGCGGTTCCACTACGCCTTCAAGCGGCTGCACCAAATCCTGACGGCCCGGATCACGGCCGAACCCATCTACGAGCTGAAGACGGCGTTCGCCCACCACGCCCACCTGTGCGCCGAGCACGCCACGGCCCTCCGCACCCGGGTCGGCGAGCTGCGGGAGCCGCCGCTCGGGCTGGACGACGTGCCTCATCCCGCCCTGGAGGCGTTCTTCGACGAACTCCTCGCCGCCCCGACGACGGAGGAACTGGTCAGCGGACACGGCGCGGCAATGTTCGCCCTGTGGAACGCGATCAGCCAGTACGAAGCGGACACGAACCCGCTGACCGACGCCCCGTCCCGCCGCCGCCTCCGGTTCGCCCGGATCGAGGTGGACGACATGATGAACTGGGGCAGCGAGGCGCTGAACTGCGTCGCCGAGCCTGACCGGGAACCGGAACGGTTGCGGTGGGTCGCGTTGCTCGGCGACCTGCTCCGGCGCGCTGGGGGCCTCGACGGCACCGCGACCACCCCGGCGAGCCGGACTCGCTCCTCCGTCGCTACTCCGCAACCCCCTACGTCTACGACCCGATCCCGAAGCGGGACGAGCGGTTCACCGACCCGTGGAACCAGGGGGTGAACGCCGAGGCGTTCCTGTACGCGGAGGCGTACCCGCCGCGGGCCAAGGCCCTGATGATGCTCTACAAGCGCATCCGCGAGATCGACGTGCCGGAGATGATGGCGTCGATCATCAGCCAGACCCCGGGCAGGCCGTGGGGCTGATGCGGACTTCCATTTCCTTGCCGTCGTTGAAACCGCCCTTCGGGACGAACCGCAAGGCGACCACCTCGGTCCGCGGCCGCCGCTTCCCGCCGGGCTTCCCAACCACCCGGAACTCCGGAACCACCTTCTCGATGTACCGGTCGAACAGCGTGGCCAATTTCAGCTTGTCGGCGTCGGCGATGACCTGACGAATACCTGCCAGATGGTCGCGGAGCCCTTCCGCGGTCACGCTGGCGGGCACGGCGTTCGGCTCTAGCTCTCGCTTCCGGCTCTCCAACTGTTCGATCCGGCCGAGCGTGATCTTGTAGGCGGTGGGCGTCCGCACGAGGGCCTTGAGGCTGAGCGTCAGGTCGTGGATGTCCCGGTCGATCTCCTCTAGCTCGGTGCGGATCGCCAGCGTGTCCCCCTGGAACTTGGCTTCGTACCGCTTGACCGTCTCGGCCAACAGGTCGTAGGCGTCGGGCTTGTCCAGGTAGCCCACGTCGCCCGCGACCGAGTAGGCGACATCGGCCACCTCCTGCCGGGCGTCGTAGTTCACCTGATCGGTGCTGATCCCGGCCGCTCGCTTCTGCCGCTCACGCTTCTGGAAGTCTTCGATGAGGCCGGTGGCAGGTCCGTCCGGGTCTTCGTCCCCGGTCGGTTCTTCCACCGCCCACGCCATGCCTTGCAGGACCCGGCCTAGCTCGGTGGCTTTGAGCCATTCGGCCTCGCGGAGTTTGCCCACGTCGGCCGTCCCGATCTCCCCCAGCCGCTCGCCAATGAGCTTGAGCACCTGTTCGAGGGCCCGGTCGAGCTTGGTCCAGGAGACCGCGTTGCTGTTGCAGTCCGTCCGGTTCGTCCTCTTGTAGGTGCCGCAGTGGAAGCAGTGGGTCCGCTTCGCCTGCCTGCCGGTCGCCGCCTGGGTCTTCACACCGGGGTAGGACGAGCCGAGGACCATCGGCTTGTCGCAGTCGGGGCAGAACACCTTGCCGTTCAGGGGGTGGGCCAGCTTGTTCCGCTTCCGGACGGGGCCGGATTGGGTGTTGCTCGCCCGACGGGCCCAGATGCCCGCGGCTACACGCTCCCAGGCCTCGGGATCGACCATCGGCGGGCAGATGGCGTAGTTTGAACTCACCCACTCGGCCCGGTCCTTCCGGCGGCTGACGCGGTCGGTGGCCTTCCGCTCCACGGCCACCGCCCGCTTGCCGGAGGTCTGCTTGTACTTGCCGGTGCCGTTCTTCGACCAAGCGGGGAAGCCGATGTACGCGGGGTTGGTGAACACCCCTTCGAGGGTCCGCGCACCCCATCGCTTCCCGTAGTGCCGGTGGCCCTGATCGAACAGGGCGTCGGCGGTCCGGGAGAGGGAGTAGCCCCGGTCGGCGAGGTCGAACGCCATCCTGACCGCCTCCACCTTCCTCGCGTCGGAGGTCGGCTCCAACCGGTAGCCCGTCCGCTTCTTGTCCCGCGGCGGCATCCCGTCCAACACCTCTTCCCGCTCGACGCGGAGGTCGGAGCGGACGATCAGCCCTCCCGCATCGCGTTCGACTCGGGAGTCAGGGGTGTAGTGAAGCACCCGGCACCGCATCGGCTGGTAGTCCTCGCGGACCACCCGCCAAATCGGCCGGGAGAGGTCGTGGAGGTAGTACATCACGTGGTCGAACGCATACGGGGCGTTCCCGCTGGCGAACCACGCCTGCTCGGCCATCAAGATCATTTTTTGGATGTTCTTGTCCGCCATCTGCTTCGTGTAGCCCGTACTTTGGATGGCGGACATGGCGATCCGCATGACCGTGAGGTCGTCCTGGCCGGTGATGTCGAGTTCGTCGCCCACGCTGTAGAGCCGAACCCCGTACTCGCGGAGCTGGTCCCGGAACCGGAAAATCTCGTCGATGCTCTGGATGCCCCAGCGGTCGAAGGTGGCGACGAGGACCCAGTCCACCCGCCCGCCCTTCATCGCCCCGATCAGGTCGCCCAGCACCCCGCCCTTGCCCGCCCTCATCGCCCCCGCGGCCTCGTGCCGGCGGACGTGGTCTTGGAACCGGAACTCCTCCGGCACGCAGACCCCATGCGACTCGCACCACCGCTGGATGCTTTCGAGTTGATGCTCGATTTTTTGATCTGCCGTACTTACCCGGCATCACAGCGCCACCCGGTCCCGCGGCCCCGGCTTCTTCGCGTCGAACACGTCCGCCTCCGTTGGAACTAGCCGTGGCGGGCGTCACGCTCCCGGCCACTTGCAAGAATTGTAGCACTTATAGCGTCGCAATGCAAACTGGTAGAAACGAGAAAATTGGAAAAAATTGACTGAGCCGTACTCCGGCGTGCCGCCCCACGGGCTATAGTTCCGCGGCCCCGGCTGCCACGAATGCGTGGAACGCCCCGAGTTCCCGCCGGGTTCCGCACGGGAACCAAGCCGGTGGGCCAGCCCCGGCGCAGCTAAGGCCGTCCCGCCAGCCCGGCATAGCCGGCACTCCGGCCGGCGGTCGGACTGAATGGGCCGGCCCCGCCGGTCCACCCCGGGAGGGTTATTCCCGGCCGACCGACCGGCCTGTCGGGCGGGGGCCGTGGTACGAGCGGCGGTCGGGAGGTGGGTACTGTTTCGGGGAATCCTGCTCCCCGGGACCGGCCGTTGGGGTCGGTACTGTCCCGCACGGTCCAACTGCCCCGTGGAGACGCACGGTGGCCCGGATCACGCCGACTGGTGGGAGGCGGTTCGCCGTGGTTGACGCCCTGCGGGCCCGTCGGGTGTGCCGGATGCCGGAGGTGGTCACGTCCATGAACCCGGGCGGCGTCCGCGACCACCGCACAGGCAGGAAGTACAGCCGGGCGCGGTGGGCTTTCCGGCTGGCGGACGCTCCGACCGCCAGATGAACCCCGTAACGGGCACCCGCTCCCGGCGACCCGAGCCGACCCCAGCCGGACCCGCCATCCTTGTGCCGAGCCGGGCCGGGGTCCGAGGGTGAGGTCGGCTACTCACGGCGGTGAGCGGTCGGGGTAGCGGACCACGCGCACCGCAACCGCTCTCGCCGCCCGTCCGGGGTGCGGTCACGCGAGCCCGGTCGGCCGGAGTGGCGGTCGCGGGCAGGAAATGAAATTCCGAAGCAACCAGACATGAGACCAAATTTCATCATGCAATGCAGAATTTTTTTTGATGACGATCGTTGACCTGCCGTGATTGCTATTCTAAGAACTTGTGGTTTCGTCGTAGCGGTCAGTGGTTGCCCGCAACCGCGGCAAGTTGCACAAAATTTTTGGGCGAGTTCGGGCTATCCGACTTGACTGGCAACTGCCGCGGGACGGAGCCCGTTACCGGCCGGCGACGTTGACTGCCGGCTAACCGGACGAGGTGAGCGATGTTGACCGACACTGCACTGGTATCTTTGGTCGGGTTCCCGGAGTACGCGACGATCGACGGCCGGGACGCCAAGCTGGTACTCGGCTCCGGCCCGTGGAGCCTCCACGGGAGGAGGGCCGGCAACCCGGGGACGGTCGGCCGGTTCGGGTTCGAGGGCCCCCTGACCCTCGCCCACTCCCTGATCGGGGCCGACGCCCAGGACCACGTGATCCACCTCAACAACAACCCCTACGACCTCCGCCTCGCCAACCTGCGGGTCGTCCGGGTTTCTACCTACCGGCGGGAGGACGGGATCGTGGACGCCCGGAACCCGCGGCGGTTCGTGGCGACCGTAGACCTGGACGGCCGGGACGTAGTGGTCGGGACCTACCCCACCCGGGCCGACGCCGCCCGGGCCTTCGACCGGGAGCGGCTGCGGCTCGCCCGGTGAACCCGGCAAGGTGTCGCGGCGGGCTACTCCGCTCTGGGGCCCGCCGGCCGCTGAGTCGTCTTATCACCGCCCGCAAGCGTTCGCCGCGGGCGGTGTGTCCCGAACTCGTGTCCCAGAAGCCGGCGCAGGTCAGAAGGGGTGGGGAGGGTTATCGCCCGCTCCGTCCGCTGGGGGCCCGCGCGCCAATATCGAGGAGGCAGTTGTGATTAATGTTCCGCTCGGCAACAGACTGTTTGCCTTCGTAGACACGGCCGACGGTCTGCGGGTCCTGACCCACGGGTTCTGGCGGCTCCACGGCCGGAGCAAGACGAACATCGGGGTGGTCCGGGGGTTCCAGCGGGGGAAGGCCGTGACGCTCGGGAAGTTCGTGATGGGGATCGACGTGGACGACCCCCGGCACGTCATCACCCGCAGCCGCATCCCACTGGTCTGCACCCGGGGGAACCTCGAGGTGGTGTCGCTCGCCTTCTACCGGGCCTTCCAGACGTTGTCGGTCGTGAATCAGACGGGCTACCGCGGGGTCGGGGTCGTGGGGGACCGGTTCTCGGCCTACATCCACGTTGACGGCCGGCGGAGGAGCCTCAAGACGTACCGGACGGCCATCGAGGCGGCCCGGGCGTATGACGCGGCGGTCGCCCGGGAGTACGGACCGGGCGCTGTGGAGTTGATGAACTTCCCGAACTCGCCGCCCCAGGGGACCGACATGGCTACGAACTCAGGGGCGGCATCCCCAGGGGCGGCACCCGGTCTCCCTACTCACATACCTACTACTCCTTATCCGACAAGGAGCTTTCAGGGGGTGTGATTAGAATAGAGAGCTTATGAAAAGACTGGGATCGATGAGAAGTAGGAGCATTCAGGTATGGGCGGCATTCGTGAGTATACTCCGGCCCTGATCGAACCGAGTCTCGGGTGCTGCGGACGCATTAGCCGCCTGCTGGGGCACGATCGGCGGGCTATCTGGCATCCAGGTCGTTTGAGGCCGATCGAGGCTCAGACACGGGCTAATGCATCCGCAGGGTGTCGGTCGGAACCCGACACCGACCGCCGATGGCTCGCCGTAGGCATGGGCCGGTTGCCCGTGGCGGAGCACCGGGCGGACCTGAGCGTCCCCGTGGCGATCGGGGCAACGACGCGGCCTCGTGGAAGGGCGTAGCGGGGCCCTGGGTCCGGGGCGAACTCCGGACGGTGGATAGACACCGACATGGCTACGAACTGGAGGTAACAGACATGGCAGGTAGCGGTTGGGCGGGCATGTGGAGGCACGTCGGCCTCATCGGGGCGCCGCGGGGCCCGCCGGTGCAGCACACCACCAAAGCGGAAACCCGGGCAGTTGCGACCCCCGGTTTACATACAACCTCGCGTGGCGGGTCAGGGTTCCCCAGTCGCGTTGACCGTGGGCTACTCGGCTGACACTTTCGAGTTGCCGACTGCCCGCGCGGCGGTACTCCTGGGGGCACCGGGAGGAATCCGCCATGAAGA
>JAIEQN010000207.1 GCA_019747685.1 Gemmataceae bacterium | reverse complement strand
GGCCGGCCCTGGCCGCCGCCCTGGCCGGGGTGAACCCCCGGTCGGCCGCGGTGATCCGACAGCGGTTCGGGCTGGGCGGCGGGCCCGAGCTGACCCTCCAGGAGATCGGGGACCGGTTGGGCCGGACCCGGGAGCGGGTCCGCCAGCTCGAGGAGCGGGGGCTGGCGGCCCTCCGCCGGGGCCCCCGGCTGGCCCGACTGGAGTCGTTCGCCGACGGGTGAGGAACTGCCCCGCCTCTGCTCCCTTTCGCGCCGCCGGGGTGGACGGATGGCCCACCAATACTAAAATGAAGAGTTGACCCGTACCGGCCCGGCACCGGCATCCCGGCCGCGCCGAACCCGAACGGCCCCCGGCTCCCTCTATTTCCGGCCCCGGCCCCGCCTTACCCTGCGCGGGTGGTGCCGGGGCGACCCCGCGGCCGCGTGGCCCGGCGGGCAGTCCGCTCCCCCGTTCCTAGCTTAGGAGCCGGCGGCCACCGACCGGCCGACACAGATGCTCGACAAAGTTCGCAACATCGGGATCATGGCGCACGTGGACGCGGGCAAGACCACGACCACCGAGCGGATCCTGTACTACAGCGGGACCAAGCACAAGGTCGGGGACGTCGACAGCGGGGACACCACCACCGACTTCGACCCGCTCGAGCGGCAGAAGGGGATCACCATCAACTCGGCGGCCGTCTCGGTCGACTGGGCCGACCGGGCCGGGAACGAGGTGGCGATCAACATCATCGACACCCCCGGCCACGTCGACTTCACGGCCGAGGTCGAGCGGTCGCTCCGCGTCCTGGACGGGGCCGTCGGGGTGTTCTGCGCCGTCGGCGGGGTCGAGGTCCAGAGCGAGACCGTCTGGCGGCAGGCGAACAAGTACAAGGTCCCGCGGCTGGCCTACGTCAACAAGCTCGACCGGATGGGGGCCGACTTCTGGGGGTGCGTCGGGCAGATCAAGGACAAGCTCCAGACCGCCCCGGCGGTGGTCACCATCCCGGCCGGTCAGGACACCGCGTTCGAGGGGCTGATCGACCTGATCCGGATGAAGTTCATCACCCGGGACGCGACCGACAAGACCAACCAGAAGTTCTTCATCAACGAGATTCCGGACCAGTACCGGGACGAGGCGGCCACCCGCCGCGAGGAGCTGCTGGACGCCGTCTCGGCCGCGTCCGACGAGCTGACCGAGCTGGTCCTCGAGGGCAAGCCGGTCCCCGAGGAGCTGATCCGCACGGCCCTCCGCAAGGGCACCCTGGACGGGCTGTTCACCCCGATCCACTGCGGGTCGTCGAAGATGTTCCAGGGCGTCCAGCAGTTGCTCGACCTGGTGGTCGACTGCCTGCCCAGCC
Source organism: Gemmataceae bacterium (assembly GCA_019747685.1). Lineage (GTDB taxonomy): Bacteria > Planctomycetota > Planctomycetia > Gemmatales > Gemmataceae > Urbifossiella. The sequence goes on along the minus strand of JAIEQN010000207.1, from coordinate 10,892 downwards.
CGCTCGACCGGCCGCCGGTCGAGGGGCTGCACCCGAAGACCAAGGACGCCGTCACCCGCCGGCCGGACCCGGCCGAGCCGCTGTCCGCCCTGGCCTTCAAGACCGTCGCCGAGAGCACCGGCGACTTGGTGTACATCCGCGTCTACTCCGGCCAGTTGAAGCCCGGCGAGACGTACCTGAACACGACCAACGGGAAGAAGGAGCGGATCGCCCGGTTCTACCGGATGATGGGCGACAAGCGGCTGGAACTGGACGTGGCCGGGCCGGGCGACATCGTCGCCGGGATCGGGCTGAAGGACACGTTCACCGGCCAGACGCTGTGCGACCCCGAGAACCCGGTCGCCCTGGAGTCGATCAGCTTCCCCAAGCCGGTCGTCTCCAGCGCCCTGACGTTCGCCAAGACGCTCGACAGCGGCAAGGTCGGCGAGGCCCTGTCCCGGCTGGTCCGGGACGACCCGACCCTGAAGCACCACACCGACGAGGAGACGAAGGACACGATCATCTCCGGGATGGGCGAGCTGCACCTGGAGATCAGCATGGAGAAGCTGCGGCGTGCCCTGAACATCCCGCAGAGCGACCCGGCGGTGCAGCTCGGCAAGCCGCGGGTGGCCTACCGGCAGACGTTCGCCCGGTCGATCGACCTGGAGTACCGGTTCGTCAAGCAGACCGGCGGGCGGGGGAAGTTCGCGGTCATCAACGTCAAGTACAACCCGCTGACGCCGGAGGACGTGGAGGAGAAGGTCCGGGAGATCGAGGAGCTGAAGGACCCGAAGGTGAAGCCGGACCCGAACAACGTCTACTTCACCAACTCGATCTCCCAGGGGACGATCCCGAAGGAGTACATCCCGAGCGTGGAGGAGGGGCTGCGGGAGGCGGCGAAGAAGGGGTACAAGTACCCGTTCCCGTTCGTCGACCTGGAGTTCGACCTGCACTTCGGCAAGTACCACGACGTCGACTCGTCGCAGGACGCCTTCTACCTGTGTGCGCTCGAGGCGTTCCGGGACGCCGAGACCCGGGCCGGGATCACGCTCCTGGAGCCGGTCATGAAGGTGGTGGCGGTCTGCCCGAAGCAGTACCAGGGGTCGATCTCCGGGGACATCAGCCGGCGGCGGGGGATGATCGAGGAGACGAGCGAGGACAAGGGGGTGGCCCAGGTGATGGCCAAGATCCCGCTGGCCAACCTGTTCGGGTACACCAACGACCTGCGGTCGGCGACGGCGGGTACGGCGAGCTTCTCGATGGAGTTCAGCCACTACGCCCCGGTCCCGGTCGAGCTGGCCGACCTGCCGAAGAAGGACGAGCCGAAGAAGAAGTAACCGCGTCCGGCGAGCCGGGTAACGTGAGTCCCCGGAGTTCCGCGACGACCCACCCGACCCGGCGGCCCCTCGGCCGCCGGGTTCCGCTTCGGCCGGCCGTGCGGTACGATGACCCCGGGCCGGGGACCGGGCATGTCCGAGAAGAATATCTACCACGACGCGGTGGTCGACGCCCTCACGGCGGACGGGTGGACGATCACCGACGACCCGCTCTACCTCAACTACGGCGGGCGGAAGCTGTACGTCGACCTCGCGGCCGACCGGGCGGCCGTGGCCGCCGAGAAGGGCGGCGAGCGGATCGCCGTCGAGGTCCAGAGCTTCGTCGGCTTCTCGGCCATCGAGAACCTCCGGCACGCGGTCGGCCAGTACGTCATCTACCGGCTACTGCTGGAGGAGCTGCGGGAGGATCGGGCGCTCTACCTGGCCGTCCCCGAGCCGGTGTATGATGGGCTTTTGGCCGAGCGGCTCGGGCAGCTCGCCCTGACCCGGCTGGGCATCCGGGTCCTCGTGTTCGACGCGGCCGCGCGGAGGGTGGTGCGGTGGACAAGCTAGACCGGTATCGGGAGATCGCCCGGCGGGTGGTCGAGGGGTACGCCCGGGAGAAGCCGTCCCGCGGGGAGATCGCCTCGTACCCGGTGGTCGATCCGGTCGGGGATCACTACATGGCCGTCCTGGCCGGGTGGGACCGGCACCGCCGGGTCCAAGGGCCGGTCGTCCACCTGGACATCATCGGCGGCAAGTTCTGGGTTCAGTACGACGGGACCGACCGGCCGGTGGCCCGGGAGCTGGAGGCGGCCGGGGTTCCGAAGGAGGACATCGTCTTGGCCGAGCAGCCGGCCGAAGTCCGGCCGCTGACCGGGTACGGGGTCGGCTGACCCGGTCCGCCCCGGCCCGGCGGCCGGTCGGGGGTTAGTTCGCGGGGGCGAGGGTCAGCAGGGCCGACAGCCCGCCGACCAGCACCCCGAGGGTCGACCGGCCGAGGCCGACGACCGCCGGGTCCGGCTCCGCCCCGGCCGGCGGCCGGCCCCAGAAGAACAGCCCCAGGCCGAGCGAGGTGAGGTACAGGCCGAACGCCGCGTAGTGGTACCACCGGATCGGGTACCCGGCCCGGTTCGCCGCCGCCACCCGGGCCGCCTCGTCCACCTCCTTCTTCGCCGCGCTCAGCGGGGCGGCGGGGGCCCGCAGCTCGGCCGGGCCGGCCTTCCCGGCCGCGTCGGCGGCCGACACGGCCTGGAGCCGGTTCAGCGACTCCTGGGCCTCGTTGAGCCTGTCGATGGTCCGGTCGGTGTCCGACTTGGCCACCTGGATGCCCAGGAACAGGCCGACGAACGTCGCCAGGGTGGTGCTGATGGTGGTAACCGACAGCCCCTGGAACTGCTGGAACGGGGACGGGGACGGGCCGGGCGGCCGGAACCCGAGCCCGAGCAGGCAGAGGAAGTACCAGACCATCCCCACCGCGCCGACGGCGACGAGCAGGGAGTCGCGGGTGGTGGCGTCCATGGCGGGCGGCTCCGGCACGGCGGGGGGACCGCCTGCCAGGCTACCCCGGCGGCCGGCCGGACGCAAGCCTCGGGTCGGGCCGACGCGGCACCCGGCCGGTCAGCGGTCGATCTCGCCCATGACGATGTCCAGCGACCCGACGATGGCCGGCACGTCGGCCACCAGGCAGCCCCGGCACAGCTCGCCGGCCACGCTCAGGTTGCAGAAGCAGCTCGACCTTGCCCGGACCCGCAGGGGCACCGCCTCCTTGGCCGGCCGGCCGACGACGTGGAACCCCATCTGCCCCCGCGGGCACTCGGTCTCGACGTAGCACTCGCCGGGCGTCAGCGTCTTCGGCGGCTCGACCCGGTGCGAATACCTCGCGGCCGTCAGCCCGGCCAGTTCGGCGTCCGCCTTCTTGGCGTCCTCGGGGGAAAGGCCCGGCCGGCGGGCGGCGAACTCGGCCGCCACCCGCTCGCCCTCGGCGTGCAGGGCGTCGTACCGGTCGAGCGCCTGCTCGGCGATCCGGACGGCCTCGGCCACCTCCCGCATCCGGACGTAGAACCGGTGCCAGCAGTCGCCGACCACGGCCCCCGGCGGGGCGTTCGGGAACGGCGGGATCGGCACCTCGAACTCGTACCCCTCGTACCCGGAGTACGGCTCGGTCTTGCGGAGGTCCCAGGCCGGGTCCCCCTGCGTCCGGTCGAGCGACGCCCGCAGCACCGGCCCGGTGCAGCCGTAGCTCAGGGCCGTCTCCTTCGACATCACCCCGATCCCGGCCGTCCGCTTGACGAAGATGTGGTTGTCGGTCAAGAGCGCGTGGTACTCGGGGATGCGGGGCTTGAGGTAGGCGAGGAACGACCGGCACCGGGCCGTCCACCCGGCCGGCAGGTCGTCGTGGGCCCCGCCGACGGTCAGGTAGCTGTAGGTGAGCCGGGCCCCGCACACCTCCTCGAACAGGTCGAGGAGGTGTTCCCGCTCGCGGAAGGCGTACAGGAACGGGCTGAAGCTGCCCAGGTCGAGGCCGTAGGCCCCCATCCCGACCAGGTGCGAGGCGACCCGGTTCAGCTCGCCGATCAGCACCCGGATGACCCGGGCCTTCTCGGGCACCTTGACGCCGCACAGCTTCTCGACCGCGAGGCTGAACCCGAGGTTCATGTTCATCGCGGCCAGGTAGTCCATCCGGTCGGTGTACGGGATGAACTGGACCGGGGTGACGTTCTCGCCGATCTTCTCGGCGCAGCGGTGGAGGTAGCCGAGGTGGGGGGTGACCTCGGAGACGACCTCGCCGTCGGTCCGGAGGACGAGCCGCAGGACCCCGTGGGTGCTCGGGTGCTGCGGCCCCATGTTGACCAGCATCTCGTCCGTGCGGACATCGAACTCGACGACGGTCGGGTCGGCGGGTGCTTCGGGCGGCATGGCGGGTCCGCGGCGGGGGTTGGGCCCGGTCATCTTACCCGGTCAGGCCCGGGGGGCGATGTCCCAGAACACGTCCCGCCGCCGCGGCCGGGCCCACAGGTAGAGGAGGACGGCCAGCCCGAGGAGCCCGGCCCCGACCCACTCCGGGCGGAGGTGGTCGGCGACCCACCGGCCGGCGGCCGCGTAGGCCGGGAACCCGTCGGCCCCCTGGGTCTCGGGGTCGAGCCGGAGCGACTTGAGGGCGATCATCAGGTACGGGACGACCAGCCCGAGGAGCCCGCAGACGGCGGCGGCCAGCGGCCGGCGGACCCGGGCGTCGAGCGGCACCTCGGCCAGCACCCGGCCGGCCCGGCGGACCACCACCCGGGCCGCCGGGACCACCCCCGGACCCGCGGGACGACCCAGAACCGGGCTTCCGCCGGTGCCCCGTCGGCCACCGTCAGTTCGTCCCGCGGCGGGTAGCAGTCGCACCCCGGGAGGACCGGCTCGACCTCGACCGCCCCCTCGGGGACGGCGAACCCGCCGCTGACGGCCTGCTTGACCGCCCGCTGGACGACCTCGGCGACCTGCTCGGCCGACAGGACGACCAGCAGGGGGTACGCCCGATCCGGGGCCATCCGGCTGTAGTACCGGACGGTCGCCCGGCGGGTCACGGCCCCGGCCCGAGACCGGGACTTCCGCTTCGCCGCCGGTGCCGACCGGGGGTCCGGGAGGTCGATCTCACTGGTCGCATCGAGGCTGAGCCGCGGGAACGGGGCCGGCAGGGCCCCCGGCGGGAGCGGCGGGTGGGTCTTGCTCCGGGCCGTCACCGCCGTCCCGTCCCGGGCGGCGGGAGGGCGGGCACCGGGGACCGGGTACGGGGCGGGGACAGGAGCGGACGGTGCGGCCGCGCCCGTTTCGACGGCCGCGCGGAGGGCTTGGACGAACCCCCGGCACGACCCGAACCGGGCGTCCGGCTTCGGGTGGGTGGCCCGCCACAGGACCTCCCGGACGGCGGGCGGGACGAGCCTGAAGTCGAACCGTCCATCGGGCGAGGCGGCCTGCTCCAGGGCTGCCGCCGACCCGCCGAACGGCAGCCGGCCGGTGGCCAGCTCGTAGTACGACAGGGCCAGGGCGTACTGGTCGGACGCCGGGACCGGCTTGCCCGCCCACTGCTCGGCCGGGGCGTACGACCGGGTCAGGGCGACCGACTCGGTCCTCTCGCCTGTCGACTCCGGGGCGATCCCGTAGTCGGCCACCACCACCCAGTCGTCGGCCAGGAGCAGCAGGTTCTCCGGCTTCACGTCCCGGTGGATGATCCGGATCAGCTTGCCGTCGAGCTGGTGGACCGGCTTGTGCAGGTGGTCCAGCCCGTCGGCCGCGTCCCGCACGCACCCGAGCAACTCGCCGACCGGAATGCCCGGCCGGCCCTCGGCCTGGCACTCCCGGAGCCGGTCGGCCAGCGACTTCTCGGCCAGCGGCATCTGGATCAGCAAGTCGACGACGTGGAGCCGGCCGAGGTCGATCTCGGCCAGGGAGTGGGCGTTCTCCAGCAGCCGGCCGTCGGCCGTCCGCAGCCACACCCCGAGGTACTGGATCAGGTTCCGGTGCGGCTTGACCCCCCGGACCCGCTGGTCCGCCCGGTAGTTGTGGAACCCGGGGGTCTCCGACGGGTCGAGGGGGACGACCTTGAACGCGAAGTGGTGGCCGCCCGGCCCCTCCGCTTCAACCACCCGGCCGAAGCTCCCGTCCCCGCGCCAGGCGACGGCCGTGAACCCGTCCGGCAGCCGTCCGGACGGAGGGACCGGGCCGGGCGGCGGACATGACGGCCTCCCGGGGTCGGGGCCGGGCGGGGCCGCCCGGTGAGGGGTTGTTCGCCCAACCGCCGACGGGATTTCCCGCCCCCGGGGTGCCTCGGGGTGGCCGCGTCATTCTACGGGTGGTCGGCCCCCTTGCCGGTCCCCCCGGCCCCGCTGCCCTGCTGGGCGGCCTTCATCCTCTGCTGGACCCCGGCCATCTTCTCCTCGAACGTCTTCTTCTGGTCGGCGGACGGCGGGGGCGACCCGGTCGACGACCCGGTCCCGCAGCCGGCGGCGAGCGGGAGGGCGAGGGCGAGCAGGGCGGCGAGGCGGTTCGGGGTGCGCACGCGGACCTCCGGGAAGGGGACGCCGCCGGGGGGCGGCCTGGGGGGAAGGTGTACGGGCCGGGCCGCCCGCCGGTCAGGGCGAATCCGTCGGCGGCCGCCCCGACCGGTCACGGGCCCTTGCCGGTCCCGCCCCCGCTCGCCTTGTCCTTCATCATCTGCTCGTACCCGCCCCCCTTCATCTTCTCCTTCATCATCTTCTCGAACGACCCGCCGTCCCCCTTGGGGGCGGTGGTGGGGGACCCGCTGCCGCAGCCGAGGGCGGCCGGCAGGGCGAGGGCGGCGACGAGGGCGGCGAGGCGGCGGGCAAGCATGGGGGACACCTCCGGGAGGGGACGGCCGCCCGGGGCGGGCGGCCTGGGGGAGGTGTACGGACCGGGCGGCCCGCCGGTCAGGGCGAAAACGCCCGGCTATACTGGCCGGTGCCCGCCCGCCTCGGTTCCGGAGCGTCCGCTATGCTCGCGCTCGTGCCGCTCGTCGTCCTCCAGCCGCCGGCCGCCGCCGACCGGTTCGCCGGGTGGGAGAAGGAGGTGGCCGCGGTCGAGGCCCGGCTGAAGAAGGACCCGCCGAAGCCCGGCGGGGTGGTGTTCGCCGGCAGCTCCAGCATCCGGCTGTGGGACCTGAAGGCGTCGTTCCCCAAGCTGGACGCGGTGAACGTCGGGTTCGGCGGGTCGGAGGTCCGCGACTGCACCCACTTCGCCGCCCGGCTGGTCGCCCCGCACAAGCCCCGGGCCGTCGTCTTCTACGCCGGGGACAACGACCTGAACAGCGGCCGCACCCCGGCCCGGGTGGCGGCCGACTTCAAGGCGTTCGTGGCGGCCGTCCGGGCGGACGACCCGGGCCGCCGGGTCCTGTTCGTGGCGGTCAAGCCGAGCCCGGCCCGGGCAGCCCAGCGGGGGCGGCAGGACGAGGCGAACGCCCTGGTCCGGAAGCACTGCGCGGCCGGGGCCGGGCTGAGGTTCGTGGACGTCGTGCCGCTGATGCTCGGGCCGGACGGCAAGCCGGTCCCGGAACTGTACGCGAAGGACGGGCTCCACCTCAGCCCGGCCGGGTACGCGAAGTGGGCGGCCGCGGTCCGGGACGCGCTGGCGGACTGACCCCGGCTACCGGCAGCGGATGCCGTGGTACTCGAGCGGGTACTCGTAGTCCTTGCGGAGCGGGTGGCCCTCCCAGTCGTCGGCCAGGAGGATGCGGCGGGGGTCGGGGTGGCCGGCGAACCGGACCCCGAGGAGGTCGTACACCTCCCGCTCCTGCCAGTCGGCCGTCCGCCAGACGGCGGCCACCGACGGGGTCTCGGGCAGCTCGCCCACCACGCCGTCCTTCCACCGCGGCAGGACGACCTTCACGGTGAACCGCCGGCCGGGGAACGCGAACGAGGAGAGGTGGTAGACGACCTCCAGGTGCGGGTCGAACCCGGCCTTCGGGGCCTTCTTCGGGTCGGTCTCCAGGTAGTCGACGCCGGAGATGTCGTTGAGGAGGTCGAACCGCAGCCGGGGGTCGTCCCGCAGGAACGTACACACCTCGGCCAGCCGGGCCGGGTCGGCGGTGACGAACGGGTCGAGGGCGGCCGCCGGGCCGGGGGTGACGGCGGCCCCGAACCGGTCTTGTAGGATAGCGGTGATGTCGGCGGGGGTCATGCCTTGGCGGGCTTGGCCCGCTCCTTGTTCTCCTTGACGAACTCCAGGGCCTTCTCCGGGGTGGCCAGCTCGTCGGGCAGCAGCACCGCCCCGGTCCGGGCCGGGACCGGCGGCCCCTTCGCCCCGCCCTTCGACAGGTCCTTCATCCGCCGGACCTTGTCCTGCACCCGCATCAGCCCCTCCAGCAGGGCCTCCGGCCGGGGCGGGCAGCCGGGGACGTACACGTCCACCGGGACGACCAGGTCGACCCCCTTGGCCACGTTGTACCCGTACTTGTAGTACGGCCCGCCGCCGCAGGTGCAGGCCCCCATGGCGATGACGAACTTGGGGTCGGGCATCTGGTGGTACAGCCGGCGGACCCGGTCGGCCATCTTCAGGTTCACCGTCCCGGCGACGATCATCAGGTCGGCCTGGCGGGGGGTGGCCCGGAACGCCCCGGCCCCGAACCGGTCGATGTCGTACCGGCCGGCCCCGGTGGCCATCATCTCGATGGCGCAGCAGGCGAGGCCGAAGGTCATCGGCCACAGGGACGACTCGCGGCCCCAGTTGATGGCCTGTTCCAGGGTGGTGACGACGAACCCGTCCTCGAACCGGTTCTCCAGCAGCGGCGGCATCGGGTGCGGCTCCGGGATCAGGGGACGACGGCGACCGTCCCGAACTGGCGGAAGTGGTGGTCGCAGGTGAACGCCTCCGGGACGCCCAGGGCCTCGATCGCCACCTTGCTGGTGCAGTCGGTGAAGCTCCAATCCTTGTCGGCGTACCGCCGGAACACGTCCCACGCGGCGGCGATCTCCGCGACCGTCAGGTAGTGGAGGCGGACGCGCCCGCCGGCCCCGCCGTACACCCGGTTGCCGAACGCGACGGCTTTCGCCCCGTACCCGCGGGACCGGAGCAGGGTCAGTGTTTCATCGACGACGTAGTCGGTGGTCAACAGGACGCCGGTGTACGCGGTCATCCAGTCGACCGCGTCTTGGTGGAAGACGTCGTCGGGGACGAGGAAGGAATACCAGCCGCTGGTGTCGGCGAACGTCACAGCGCCCCCTTCGGGCCGCCGTAGAGAATCCTGTCGACGTTCTCACTCACCGCGTCGGCGTAACCGGTTCGCCCGGGGTCGATCGGCATATCGATGATGTCCTTGAACAGGTCGTACATGGTCGGCCCGTTCAGGTCGCCCGGCGAAGGGGCCGGCACCACCGCCAGCCGGACGGTCGCCCCGGGCGGCACGTCGACCGGCCCGGTCGGGCGGAACACGCCGTCCTGGTAGACGGCCTCGAACGGCTGGCTCATGGTCGGGCCTCCGGGGGGACGCCCCCATTGTACCCGGCCGGCTCGTCGGCCTGGCCGGCGGTGCTGCGGACCCAGTCCAGGTCGCCCCGCCGCCACAGGTAGGCGAACCCGACCAGCAGCACCCCGAAGAAGACCATCAGGTCGGCGAACGCCACCCAGGCCAGCGTCCCCATCGCCCCGGGGTCGGCGCTCCCACCGGCCCCGAGCGTCTGGACGACCGCTGCCCGTTGGTCGGCCCCGAGGGCCGGGTCGGCCGCCCGGGTCGCCGACCCGAACACCACCGCCCACGGGAAGAAGAAGGCCAGCTCCACGTCGAAGATGACGAACAGTAGGGCGACGACGTAGAACCGGAGGTCGAACTGGACCCAGGCCGGGCCGATGGTCGGCTCCCCGCACTCGTAGATGGCCCCCTTCTCCGGGGACGGGCGGTCCGGCCGGACCAGCCGGCCGATCAGCAGCGGGGTCATCAACAGGACGACCCCGGCGGCCAGGAAGATCAGGACGAACAGCACCAGGTCGGGCATGGGTGATGCCGGGTGGGGCTTGGCGGGGCGGAGCCGTCGGGGTTAGGTTAACGGCCCGGCCCGGCCGGGGACAGGAGTACGCGACCCATGCAGGTCCACCCCTTCGAGCTGGCCGTCAGCATCGTCGGCGCGGTCGTGATCGGGATCGTCGCGCTGGCGACCTTCTTCTACGTGGTGTCCTGGCTCACCGGCGACAGCGAGGCCCGGGCCCGGCGGGTCGGGATCAAGCGGGTGTTGAACGACCGGACCATCGCTACCGTCCACCTCGTCAGCGGCACCGTGTTCGAGAACGTCCGGTTCGTCGGCTACACGTCCTCCGACTCGATTAAGGGCGGGCTGCCCTACGAGCTGCACGGGATGGTGATCCTCGAACACCCCGACGGCCGGCGGACGCTGATCCAGGCCAAGCTGGTGCGGATGATCGAGGTGCCGGCCCCGGCCCGCTAGCCGGCCGCCGGCTTGGCCGGCTCCGGCGTCTTGACCCACACCGGCAGGGCCACCCGCTTCGACTCCTGCACCGCGGTCGGGTTCAGGGTGTCCTGGCCCCAGGCGACCTCCAACGGCAGCTTGGCGTAGTCGACGACGCACCCGTCCCGGGTGTAGGTGCTGATGTCGTAGTTCGACCCCATGAAGATGCAGTCGACCGGGCACGGGTCGACGCACAGGGCGCAGAACATGCACTTCGTGTAGTCGATGGCGAACCCGGTGACGACGAACCCCTTCAGCGGCGGGGCCGCCTTCTCCTTGGCGATGTAGATGCAGTCCACCGGGCAGGCCCGGGCGCACTTGTCGCACCCGATGCAGGTGGTCAGGTCGTACCGGTGGAACCCCCGGTACCGGGGGCGGACCGGGACCGGCCGCTCGGGGTACTCGAAGTGCCGGGTGAACGATCCCCGGCGGAACGACTGCACCGCCGTCCGCAGGGTCACGAGCATCCCGCTCGCGACCGTGCCGGCCGCCCGGGCGACGTTCCGCAGCCAGGTCCGCATCGGGGTGGTTGGTGTTCGGGTGTCCGGTCTCGGGTGTCGGCCGGCGGGCCGGTGGGGGAATTGTAGCGGGCCGGCCGGGCGGCACCTACCCGCCGGCGGCGGGCGGCCGGGCCGAACCC
>JAIEQN010001046.1 GCA_019747685.1 Gemmataceae bacterium | reverse complement strand
GCGGCCGCCACGCGGCAGACGGAAGTTCCGGTTCAAGCGAACGGCCGGCACCTGACCCTTTTGGAACCGTCTCTGAGAGCGGCGCGGGGTGTCGGGCGGTTCGGGTGGATTTTGACGGCCGGGCGACTTACCATGACGGCAGGTCGGGGCGGCGCCGCGTGCGGCCGCCCCGCGCCGTTTCCCGGCCCACCTCCCCCGGCCGGTGGGGTCGCTCGCATGGCCAACCTGCGGACGCCGCTGTTCGACTGGCACGCCGGGCACGGGGCCCGGGTGGTCCCGTTCGCCGGGTGGGACATGCCGGTCCAGTACGCCGGCATCGGCCCCGAGCACCGGGCCGTCCGGACCGCCGCCGGGCTGTTCGACATCAGCCACATGGCCCGGGTCGACTTCGCCGGCCCGGACGCCCTGAAGCTCTTGGAGGCGGTGTTCACCAACTCCGTCGCCGGGATGAAGGACGGACAGGTCCGGTACGGGCTGGTCTGCCGGGACGACGGCGGCATCCTCGACGACATCCTCGTCTACCGCTGGCCCTACGGGTTCGCGGCGGTCGTGAACGCGAGCAACCGGGAAAAGATTCTCGGCTGGCTGGAGCAACACCGGGCCGGGCTGGACGTGCAGGTCGCCGACCGGACGTTCGACACCGCGATGGTGGCCGTGCAGGGGCCGAAGGCGGTGGACCTCGCGGCCGGGCTGTTCGCCGACCCGGTCGGCCACCTGAAGTACTACTTCGCCACCCCGACCCGGTACAAGGACCGGCCGTGCGTGGTCAGCCGGACCGGGTACACCGGCGAGGACGGGCTGGAGGTGATCGCCCCGAACGAGCTGGCCGTGCCGCTGTGGGAGGACCTGCTGGCCCGCGGGGCGGTGCCGTGCGGGCTGGGGGCCCGGGACACCCTGCGGCTGGAGGCCGCGATGCCGCTGTACGGCCACGAGCTGACCGAGGACATCGACCCGATCCGGGCCGGGCTGGGCTGGGCGGTGAAGCTCGACAAGGGCGAGTTCATCGGCCGCGAGGCCCTGCGGCAGGTGGCCGCCGGCAAGCCGGTCCGGGTCGGGCTGGCCCTCGACGGCAAGCGGGCCGCCCGGGAGGGCACCCCGATCGTCTCACCGGACGGCCGGCCGCTCGGCACCGTCACCAGCGGCAGCTTCGCCCCGTGGCTGGAGCAGTCGATCGCCATGGGCTACGTCCCGCCGGGCCACGCCGCCCCGGGCACCCGGCTGAAGGTGGACGCCCGCGGCACCCTGCTGGACGCGGCCGTCGCCCCGCTGCCGTTCTACAAGCGGCCGAAGCAGCCCCGTTCCCCGGAGTGACCGGCCCCCGCCGAGGAGTCTCCCATGTCCGCCACCCCGCCCGACCGCCGATACGCCCCGTCCCACGAGTGGGCCAAGCCCGACGGGGATGTGGTCACCGTCGGCATCACCCCGTTCGCCGTCGAGCAACTGACCGAGCCGACGTACCTGGAGCTGCCGGCCGTCGGCAAGGCGGTGGCGGCCGGGGACGAGCTGGGGGTGATCGAGTCGGTCAAGAGCACGTCCCCGGTGTATGCCCCGGTGGCCGGCGAGGTGGTCGAGCGGAACGAGGCGCTGGCGGACGGCCCGGGCCGCAAGGCCGACCTGGGCTTGGTCAACGACGACCCGCTCGGCCGCGGGTGGATGGTGCGGATCAAGCTCGCCGCCGGGGCCGGGCTCGACCACCTGCTGACGGCCGACCAGTACGCCGCCCAGATCGCCGGCCACTGACCGGAGGACGCGATGAGTACCGCCGTCGCCGAGCCGGTGGACCCGGCCGCCCGGGCCGAGCCGGCACCGTCCCTGCTGGCGGGGTTCGCCGAGCTCATGCTGAAACTCCCGCCCGGCCGGAGCCTGTCGCTCTCCGGCGTCGACTGGGCCGGGTACGAGTACGTGCTGGCCGCCCGGGACGCCGCCGGACGTCAGACCCCGCGGCTCTTCTACTGCGAGGGGGTGTTGGAGGCCATGACCACCGGCAACCTCCACGAGCGGCTGAAGAAGGCCCTCGCCTTGCTGGTCGAGTCGTGGCTGGCGGAGACCGGCCGCGATTACCTCCCGAGCGGGGCGCTGACGGTCCGGAGGGAGGACCGGGAGCAGGGGTTCGAGCCGGACGAGTGTTACTACGTCCAGAACCGTGCCCGCGTCGCCGGGCTGCGGAACCTGAACTTCGCGGTCGACCCGCCGCCGGACCTCGTCATCGAGGTCGAGGTCAGTCGGTCGGCCGAGCCCCGGCTGCCGGTCTATGCCGGCCTCGGCGTGCCGGAGGTGTGGCGGTACGACGGCACCCGGCTGACCGTCCTGCTCCTCCAGCCGGACGGGGCATACCGGGAGTCGCCGGCCGGCCGGGCCATCCCCGACTTCCCCCTCGCGGAAGTCCCGCGTTTCCTGGCGATGGCCGCGTCGCTCGAAACCGGGTACGGGGTGATCGACCGTGAGTTCCGGGCCTGGGTCCGGTCGCTCCCGCCGACGACCCCGCCCGGCTGACGCCCGTTATCCCGAGGCCCGGATGCCGTACCTGCTGAACACCCCCGAAGACACGGCCGCGATGCTCGCCCGGATCGGGGCGGCGTCGGTCGACGATCTGTTCGCCCCGGTCCCGGCCGGCGTGCGGCTGAACCGGCCGCTCGACATCCCGCCGGCCCTGCCCGAGATGGAGCTGGCCGCCCACCTTCGACAACTCGCGGCCAAGAACCGCCCGGCCGGCGACCTGGTCTGCTTCCTCGGCGGCGGTGCCTACGACCACTTCATCCCGGCAGTCGTCGACGCCGTCGCCGGCCGGGGCGAGTTCTACACCGCCTACACCCCGTACCAGGCCGAGGCCAGCCAGGGGACGCTCCAGGCCGTCTTCGAGTACCAGACGCTCATGTGCCAGCTCACCGGGCTGGACGTGGCCAACGCCTCCCTCTACGACGGGGGGTCGGCGGTGGCCGAGGCGGTGCTGATGGCCGTGGGCGTGACCGGCCGGGTCGGCGACGTGCTGGTCGCCGAGACGGTCCACCCGGAGTACCGGCAGGCGCTCCACACCTACGCCGCCAACCTGAACTGCCGGGTCCGCGAGCTGCCCTGCCCGGACGGGTTCCTGAACCCGGATGACGTGAAGGCGGCGGTCAACGACCAGACGGTGTGCGTGGTCGCCCAAAGCCCGAACTTCTTCGGCCACCTGGAAGAGATGAAGGCGATCGGCGACGCCGCCCGGAAGGCCGGGGCCGTGTTCGTCGCCAGCTTCGACCCGGTCTCGGCCGGCATCCTGAAGCGGCCGGGGGACTACGGGGCCGACATCGCCGTGGCCGAGGGGCAGGGGCTGGGGGTGCCGCTCGGGTACGGCGGCCCGTACCTCGGCATCCTGGCCTGCCGGGGCGACTCGGCCTACGTCCGCAAAATCCCCGGCCGGCTGGTCGGCCAAACCACCGACCGGACCGGCAAGCGGTGCTGGGTGTTGACACTCCAGACCCGGGAACAGCACATCCGGCGGGAGAAGGCGACGAGCAACATCTGCACCAACCAGGGCCTGCTGGCCCTGCGGGCGGCCGTCCACCTGACCGCCCTCGGGCCGCAGGGCTTGCGCGAGACGGCCGGGCTGTGCGTCCGCAAGGCCCACTACGCCGCCGACGTGCTGACCAAGATTCCGGGCGTATCGGTCAAGTTCAGGACGCCGTTCGTGAAGGAGTTCACCCTGTCGGTGCCGGGCGACGTGAGCACGGTACTGGCGAAGCTCCGCGACCGCGGCTACCTCGGCGGGCTGCCGGCCGGGCGGTGGTACCCAAACCACTCGGACGGGCTGACGGTGGCCGTGACCGAGAAGCGGACGAAGGGGGAGATCGACGGCCTGGCGGCGGCCCTGGCCGATGTCGTGGCGAGCCGGGCGGCGTAAGCCCCCGGGTTCCGAGGAGGACCCGCGATGCCGTCGCCGTTCCCGGGCATGGACCCGTGGCTGGAGGCCGAGGGGGTGTTCCCCAACCTCCACGAGAACCTGATCGTCCGGCTCCAGGAGGCGATCAACGCCGTCCTGCCGGAGCGGTACGTCGCCACCGTCAAGAACCGCGTCGGGATCGACGACAAGCAGCGGCGGGAGCCCGACGTGAACGTCTTCGGCCCCGACCGCCCGGACGGGGCCGGCGGCGGGGCCGCGGTCGCCACCCTGGCCCGGTCCGGGCTGCTGGCCGTGGCCCCGGAGCCGTCGCCGGAGCCGCGGGAGGAGCCGTACCTGGAGATCGTCGCTGGCGACGGCGAGCGGCTGGTGACGGCCGTCGAGGTGCTGAGCCGGTCGAACAAGACGTCGGGGGACGGCGGGCGGGCGGCGTACCAGCAGAAGCAGACGGAGTTCCGGCTGGGCGGGGTGAACCTGGTCGAGATCGACCTGCTCCGGGGCGGCCGGCACACCACCGCCGCGTCGGCCGCCCGGCTCCGGGCCGCGGCTGGGGCGTACGACTACCACGTCTGCGTGACCGCGGCCGGCGACCCGGGGCGGGTGTTCGTCGCCCCGATCGGGCTGGCCGACCGGCTGCCGGCCGTCCCGATCCCGCTCGACCCGGACGACGAGCCGGTGACGGTCGACCTGCAACCGCTCCTCGACCGGAGCTACGACGCGGGGCGGTATCGGCGGCTGGCCCGGTACGCCGGCCCGCCCGACCCGCCGCTGACACCCGAGCAGCAGGCGTGGGCCGAGGGCGTCTTGCGGGAGAAGGGGTTGCTCCCGTGACCGACGACGAGGCGTTCGCCCGGGCGGTGGTCGATCGGCCGGGGGACGACACCCCGCGGCTGGTGTACGCCGACTGGCTGGACGACCACGACCAGCCGGCCCGGGCCGCCTACCTCCGGGCCGAGCGGGAGGCGGTCCGCACCGGTGACGCGGCCGGGCTGCGCGACCTGGCCGCTGGGCTGGATGCGGTGTGGGTCGCCCGGGTCAGCCGGCCGCCGGTCGGGGTGTGCTGCCCACGCCTGGCGGGCGCGCGGGCCGAGCAACTCGTCACCCCGGACGAGATCGACGAGGCGGGAACTCGGCTCGGGGTCGAGGTGCCGGACGAGTTACGCGGGCTCCTCTTGAACTACAACCTCGGTAGCCTGTGGGCCGAGCCGCTCGTGTTCCCGGGTGTTCGGGGCTGCGAGCCGATCCTGGTCAGCGGATTCGTGTCGCTCAACCTCCCGATCCTCGACGAAGGCCGCATCGACGAGGACCTGACCGACCGGACCTGGTGCGTCCGCGAGCACGGCGCGGCGTTCAACGAACTCCTCTTCCTCGCCGGCGGGGCCCAGTTCCAGCACTTCCTCGTGTCCGCCCGGGAAGCCGACCGCGGGGCGGTCTTCCTGGTCGAGGACCTCGACGAAGTGCCGGGCGACGACGGCGAGACGGACGACCCGGCGGCCGGCGCCGTCGTGCGAGTAGCCGACTCCGTCGCCGCGTTCCTCGGCCTCCTCGAACCGTACACCCGGTCTTCCGATCCACCACCCTCCGACGTCAACGTCTGAGCCATGAACAACACCCAATCGACGGACCTGATCTTCGAGCTGTCCCGGGCCGGCCGGCGGTGCCACCGGCTGCCGGCGTGCGACGTGCCATCGTCGCGGCCGCTCGACCAGCTCATCCCGGCCGAACACCTCGCCGACCAACCTCCGCCGCTCCCCGAAGTCGGCGAGATCGACCTCGTCCGCCACTTCAACAACCTGTCCACCCGCAACATGTCCATCGATACGCACTTCTACCCGCTCGGGTCGTGTACCATGAAGTACAACCCCAAGCGGCACGAGCGGTTCGCCGCCGACCCGGGGTTCGCCAACCTCCACCCGCTCCAGCCCGACGACACCACCCAGGGGATGCTCGAACTCCTGTACGGCATGCAGGAGTACCTGGCCGAGATCAGCGGCCTCCCCGCGGTGTCGCTCCAGCCGGCCGCCGGCGCCCAGGGCGAACTCACCGCCCTGTTCGTCGCCCACGCCTACTTCCGGGACAAGGGCGAACACCACCGCCGCAAGGTCCTCGTCCCGGACTCGGCCCACGGCACCAACCCGGCGTCCGCCGCCCTCGCCGGGTTCGACGCGGTGACGGTGAAATCTAACAGCAAGGGGCTGGTCGATATCGATGATTTGAAGGCCAAGCTCGGTGACGACACCGCGGTGTTCATGATCACCAACCCGAACACCCTCGGGCTGTTCGAGACCCAGATCAAGGCCATCACCGAGCTGCTGCACGCCAAGGGGGCGTTGGTGTACCTGGACGGGGCCAACATGAACGCCATCCTCGGCATCACCCGGCCGGGCGACTTCGGGGCCGACATGCAGCACTACAACGTCCACAAGACGTTCACCGGCCCGCACGGCGGGGGCGGACCGGGCAGCGGGCCGGTCGCCGTCCGCGACTTCCTCGCCCCGTACCTCCCGGCCCCGGTGGTCACGAATGACGGCGGCCGCTACGCCCTCGACTTCGACCGGCCGAAGTCGATCGGCCGGGTGCGGTCGTTCTTCGGCAACGTCGGCATCCTGTTCCGCGGCTACGCCTACATCCGCACCCTCGGGCCGGACGGACTCCGGGCGGTCAGTGAGACCGCCGTGCTGAACGCCAACTACCTCCGCGCCCGCGTCGCCGAGGGGTACGAGGTGCCGCACGCCGGGCCGTGTATGCACGAGTTCGTGGCCTCGGCCCGGGCGCTGGTCCGGGAGCGGAAGGTGAAGGCCATGGACATCTGCAAGCGGCTGCTCGACTACGGGTTCCACGCCCCGACGGTGTACTTCCCGCTGGTCGTGCCCGAGGCCCTGATGATGGAGCCGACCGAGACCGAGAGCAAGGAGACCCTGGACGCCTTCGCCGACGCGCTACTCGCCATCAAGGCCGAGGAGGCCGAGTTGCTCCGGGCGGCCCCGCACACCCACGTCGTCAGCCGGCCGGACGAGGTGAAGGCGGCCAAGGAGCCGGTGCTGCGGTGGACGCCGGCCGAGAAGCCGACCGCCCCGCCCCAGCCGCTGGCCGTCGGGGCCGCGGCGGTGAAGCAAGAGTGGTAACGCCGCTACGGGCGGGGGTGGCCGTCACCCTGCTCGCCCTCGGGCTACGGGCCGCCCTGCCGGCCGGGTGGCCGGCCCCCTTCCACCCGACCGTCCAGTACGACGCGGCCCTAGCCGCCCGGGCCATGTGGCTCGCCGCCGACCCGGCCGCCCGGACCGGCGACCGGGCCGACTGGTACGCGGCCGTCGGGTTCGGGCACGTCATCGCCCCGCCCGTCCTGCCCGCCCTGACGGCCGGCCTTTACCTGCTGGCCGGCGGCGAAACCCCGGCCGCCTCGCGGGTGTTCGGCGGGCTGTTCTGGGTCGCCGCCGGGTGGCTGGTGATGCGGGCCGTCGTCCGGCAGACCGGCCGGCCCTGGCCCGGGGTGGCCGCCCTGGCGTGGTTCGTCCTGTGCCCGTTCGGGCTGCGGGTGTCGCACGCCTTCATGGCCGAGCCGGTACTGGCCTTCGCCCTGGCGACCGCCGTCTGGCACCTGTCCCGGCCGGACCGGTCGCTCACCTGGCGGCAGACCGTCGCGTCCGGGCTGTTGTGCGGGGCCTGTGCGCTCGTCAAGCCGGGGGTGACGTTCGCCCCGCTGCTGGCCGGGTTCGCGGCCGGGCTGCCCCCGCCGCCCGGCGGCCGGCCCCGGAAGCTCGCCCACCTCGCCGTCTTCGCCGGGCTGCTGGTGCTGCCGTCGGCCCTGTACGTCCGGCTCGTGCTGGCCGGCCGGGGCGGCGAGCTGATGCCCGACCTGCTGGCCGAGCGGTGGTTCTACGTCGGCGTCTGGCGGATGGCGACGACCGCGGTGGGACTCCCCGCGCTGCTCGCCGGGGTGGCCGGGGCGGTTCTCGCCGCCCGGGCCGGGAGTCGGCTCCTGCCGGCGCTGCTCGTCGGCCACCTCGGCACCGTCGCCGTCTTCACCTTCCACTGCGCCACCCACGACTACTACCACGTCCCGCTGATGGTGTTCGCGGCGGTCGGGCTGGGGTGGGTCTGGTCCGCCCGCTTACCGCGGTGGGCGGGCTTACTCCTGCTCGTCGTGTGCCTCGAACCGTGGCGTGACCCGGCGGTCTACCGGGACCCGCCGCCGTCCGCCGACCGGGACGCGGCCTACGACGCCGCCCGGGCGGCCGTCGGGCCGGGGGCCCGGGTGGTGGCCGTGACCGAGGACTACGGCCTGCCGTTCGAGTACCGGACCTCGCTCCCCGTCGCGTTCTGGCCGCGGGCCGCGGACATCCCGGCCATGACCCGGGCCGGCATCCTCCCGCTGCCGTTCACGCCCGACGGGGACCTGGCGAAGCTCGCCGCCGACGGGTACACTTTCGCCGTCGTCACCGACTTCGCCGAGTGGGACCGCCAGCCGGACCTGCGGGCCGCCCTCGCCCGCCGGGGCCGGGTCGTCCTCGACCGCCCCGGGTTGCTCGTATTCGACCTCCGCCCGCCCTGACCCGCCGGAGTTCCCGTCGTGCCCGCCGTCCTCCTCCTGTCCCTCCTCGCGGCCGGCGCCGCACCGCCGGCCGCCGCCGTCCGGGTCGGGGCAGCCGCCGTAGAACTCGTAGCCGACGACGGCATGGTCATCGGCGGGGGCATCCTGCCGTACAAGGTGCAGGGCCAGGACGGGCCGCTCCGGGCGGTCGCCACCGTCATCGAGAAGCCGGGCGGCGGGAAGGTGGCCGTCGTCGCCTGCGACGTGCTGATGCTCAACCGAGATCTGCTCGACCCGGCGGTCGAGGAAATCGCCACGGCCTTGAACATCCCGCCGGCCCACGTGCTCGTCAACTGCACCCACACCCACCACGCCCCGACCACCGTGACCATCCACGGGTACGCCCGGGACGAGGTCTTCTGCCGGCGGGTGCAGAAGGCCATCGTCGCGGCCGCGAAGGCGGCGAACGAGAGGCTCGCCGACGCCACGTTCCACTTCCGACTGGGCGAGGAGTCGTCCGTCGGCCAGAACAGCCGGCTCCTGCTGAAGGACGAGACGATTTACTGGATCGGGCCGAGGGACGACGCCGTCCGCCCGACCGGGCCGTTCGACCCGGAACTGCCCGTCCTCACCTTCCGCGGGCCGGACGGCAAGCCCCGGGCGACGCTGTTCAACCACTCGACCCACACCATCGGGACCCGCAAACCGGGCCGGTCGCCGTCCTTTTACGGATTAGCCGCGCAAGAGCTGGAGGCCGAGCGGGGCGGCGTCTTCCTGTTCCTCGAAGGGGCGTCCGGGTCGACCCACAACCTCGGGCTGTCGGCCGACGAGATGGTCACCCGGGTAAAGGCGGCCGTCGGCGACGCCCTCGACAAGGCGACGCCGCGGTCGGTCGATCGGGTCGCGGCGGTGAAGCGGGAGTTCCGGTTCAAGGTCCGGACGTTCGACGAGGCCAAGGAGGACGCGGCGGTCGTCGCCTACTGCCGGGCACGGGCGGGCAAGGGGGCCGACGACATCATCAAGGTCTTCCGCGACCAGCGGAAGGTGCTGGCCCCGAAGCAGGGACAGGTGCAAACCACCTGGCTCCAGGCCATGCTCATCGGCGACGTGGCCATCGTGGGCGTGCCGGCCGAGTTCTTCACCGTCCTGGGCCAGGAGGTCAAGCGGCGGTCGCCGTTCCGGTACACCTACGTCGCGGGGCTGGCCAACGACTACGTCGGCTACCTGCCGGACCGGAAGGCCCACGCCCTCGGCGGCTACCAGACCTGGACCGGGCTGCACGGCTTCGCCGAACCCGGGACCGGGGAGCGGGTCGTTGATGAGGCGGTGAAGCTGCTCGAAGAACTGGCCCAGGGGAAGACGCCATGACCGGCCGGGGCTCCGTTTGGTGGCACAGGCCTCCCGGCCTGTGCCTGTTGAAGCACAGGCCGGGAGGCCTGTGCCACCGAGTCGAGGAATCGCCATGACCGGGCGAGTCGTCAGCATCGTGTACACGCCGGCCGAGGTCGAGGTCCGCAAGCCGCCCGACCGGTACGCCCGGGTGCCGGTCGGGCGGGCGACCCTGGCGGAGGGGCGGGGGATCGTCGGCGACCTGAAAAACAGCGTCGGCCGCCGGCAGCTCAACGTGATGTGTGCCGAGGCGCTGGCCGAGCTGGCGGCCGAGGGGTTCAAGGCCGGCCCCGGCGAACTCGGCGAGCAGGTCGTCCTGTCCGGCATCCCCCGCGACGCCCTCGTGGCCGGGACCCGGGTCCGGCTGGGCGGGGCGGTGATGGAGGTGGTCGAGCCGCGGACCGGGTGCGCCCGGTTCGAGGCGATCCAGGTGAAGCCCCGCGCGGCGGCCGCCGGCCGGCTCGGGGTGATGGCCCGGGTGGTGGCCGGCGGCGAGGTGGCCGTCGGGGATACGGCCGAGGTGCTGCCGGGGTGATTCGGACCGCCGCCATTGGTTCCGGCCCGGACACACACCCCGCGCCGGACGAATCGGTTTGCGGCCTGACGAATCCCATTCGGCCGGAGGAATCATCGTCTGATTAAACCCCGGTCGGCGATCGGCACGCGGTTTGAACGCTCGGCGGTGGCCCAATCCGAGGCCCCGCCATGCGTCCCACCGTACCCATCCTGCTCGCCTTCGCCGGCGTCGGTCTGCTCGCCGCCCGCCCGGCCGACCCGCCGAAGGACCTCCCCCGGGACAAGCCGGCCGGCGAACTCGAGGTCGTCGGCACCTTCACCGGGGCCATGCCGACCGGCGTGACCGTGTCCCAGTCCGGCCGCATCTTCCTGACCTTCCCCCGGTGGGGCGACCCGGTCGAGGCCAACGTCGCCGAGCTGGTCAACGGCAAGCCGATCCCGTACCCGAACGCCGCCATCAACCAACTGGATGAGAACGACCCGTCCCGGCTGTTCACCGTTCAGTCCGCGGTGGTCGACGCCCGGGACCGGCTGTGGCTGTGCGACACCGGGACCGTCCTGATGGGGCCGGTCAAGCCGGGGGCGGCCAAGCTCCTGTGCGTCGACCTGAAGACCAACCAGATCGTCAAGTCACTGACCCTCGGCGAACCCGGGGTTCTGAAGACGACCTACCTGAACGACATCCGGTTCGACCTGACCCGCGGCGACGAGGGCGTCGCCTACGTCACCGACTCGTCCGACCAGGGGCCGAACGGGATCGTGGTCATCGACCTGAAGACGGGCAAGACGTGGCGGCGGCTGCACGACCACCCGTCCACCAAGGCGGTGCCGAAGTTCCGGCCGGTGGTCGAGGGCCGGATCGTGCTCGAACGCAAGACCCCCGACGCCCCGCCGAAGCACCTGGCGATGGGGGCCGACGGGATCGCCCTGAGCCACGACGGCAAGACCCTGTACTACTGCCCGCTCGCCGGCCGGCACCTGTACGCCGTCCCGACGGACGTGCTGGCCGACCCGAACACCCCCGACGAGAAGGCGGCGGCCGCGGTGCAGGACCTGGGCGACCGCGGGTTCGCGTCCGACGGGCTGGAGTCCGACGACCAGGGCCGGCTCTACCTGACCGACTACGAGCACAACGCGGTGCTGCGGCGGACGGCGGACGGGCAGTACGAGACACTGGCCCACGACGGGCGGATGCTTTGGCCGGACACCCTGAGCGTGGCCGCCGACGGCTACCTGTACTTCACCGCCAACCAGCTCCACCGCCAGCCCCGGTTCCACGGCGGCAAGGACCAGCGGGAGAAGCCGTATGTGCTCTTCCGGACCAAGATCGACGGCGGGCCGGTGAAGCTGGCGCGGTAAGTTCGGCCGTTCCAGCCCAGGGGCTGGCGCCCCTGGCTACTGTCCGCCGCCGCTCCGCGGCTCGGAGTCCCGGAGGGACGACGGAACGTCGCCGGGGGCACCAGTCCCTGGTCCCGATCTCGCCCGCTCCGCCGCCTCCCGGATGGCGGCCGCGAACCCCTCCGGGTCGGCCACCCCGGTCAGGGTCAGTACCCGCCCGTCGGCCGCCGCCACCCGCACCCACCCGACCCCCAGCCGCCGCCCCACCCACCCGGCCCCGGCCGACACCCCGGCCACATCGGCCAGCCAGACCGGGGGTTCCGGCCGCCACCGGAACCCCCGGTCCACCACCACCGCCCGGTCGGTCAGCCGGTAGGTGTACGTCACCGCCCGGTAGACGAAGACCGCGAGCAGCCCCGGCCAGACGGCCAGGGCCAGGGCGTACACCGCCAGCGCCCCCATGCGGTCGGCCAGGGCGGACAGCCCGTCCAGGTGCCACCGCCCGGCCAGCACCGCGGCCGACAGGGCGGCCGCCGCCGCCAGCCCGGGGGCCGCCGCCC
>JAIEQN010000018.1 GCA_019747685.1 Gemmataceae bacterium | reverse complement strand
GGGGGGGCCCCCCGGGGGGGGGGGGGCCCCCTCGGGGCCCCCCCCCCCCCCCCCCCCGCCGGGACCGGTTCTTCCTGACTCCTGACCCCTGACTCCTGACCCCTGGGTTGGTCCACTATCCCCCGGACCGAGTCCAGGAACCCGGCCGTGTTGACCGCGGCGAACGGGATTTCGTCCTCGTCCCCGGCGAACACCCCGGCGAAGAGGCCGTGCTTGGCCTCCAGCGTCCGCAACACCTTTTCCTCGATGGTGCCGCGGGTGACCAGGTTGATGACCCGGACCGGCCGCCGCTGGCCCATCCGGTGGACCCGGGCGATCCGCTGCTCCAGCACCGCCGGGTTCCACGGCAACTCCAGGTTGACCACCGTGTCGGCCACCTGGAGGTTCAGCCCGGTCCCGCCGGCGTCGGTGCTGAGGAAGACGGCGCACCCCGGGTCGGCGTGGAACTTCTCCAGCACCTCCTTGCGGTCCTTCCCGGGTAAGCCCCCGTGCAGCACGGCGTACCCGACCCCGAGCCGGTCCAGGACCTTCGCCGCCTCGAAGATCATCGTCTCCCACTGGCTGAAGACGACGGCCTTATGCGGCACCTTCTCCCCTCCCCCCGCGGGGGGGGGGCCGGGGGAGGGGTCTCCGGCGATCAGTTCCGGCACCAGCTCGGCGAACTCGTCCAGCTTGGGCGACACCCGGGTCTGGCGGTCGAACAGGAAGGTGCTGTCGCAGACCGTCCGCATGTTGACCAGGCACGCCAGGATGCGTTTGCGGTCGAGGTCGGTCAGGTAGTTCTTGGCCAGCAGCCGGGCCAGGGCCGCCCGCTGGTCGTCGTAGATCGCCTTCTGCTCGGGGGCGAGTTCGACGAACACCGTGTTGTCGGTCCGCTCCGGGAGCTGCGTCAGCACCTCGGCCCGGGTCCGGCGGAGGAAGATCGGGGCCAGCTTCTCCCGAATCTTGTCCAGGTTCCGGTAGCCGACCAGGTTCCCCTCGGCGTCCAGGACCCGGTGGTCGTGGAGGAACTGGAAGGCCGGGCCGAACCGCCGCTCGTCCACGAACTGCACGATGCTGTACAGCTCTTCGAGCTTGTTCTCCAGCGGCGTGCCGGTCAGCACCATCGCGTACCGGCTCTGGAGCTTCTTGACCTCCCGGGAGGTCTTGGACGCCCAGTTCTTGATCCGCTGGGCCTCGTCCAGGATCACCACGTCCGGCTTCCAGGCGTTGACGGCGTCCCGGTCCCGGACCACCTGCTCGTAGTTCACCAGCCGGTAGAACGTCGGCCGGGCGTACTGGTCCTTGCGGGCGTCCGGCCCGCCGTCGATGACCTGGACGGCCCGGCCGGTGAACTTGCGGATTTCCCCCTCCCACTGGTACTTGACCGACGCCGGGGCCACGACCAACACCCGCTGGATGCCCCGCTCCCGGGCCAGCAACTCCACGGCCGCGAGCGTCTGGACGGTCTTGCCCAGCCCCATGTCGTCGCCGAGGATGCTCCGGCCGCGGCAGGCCAGGAACAGCGCCCCCCGGGTCTGGTAGTCGTACAGCGGCACCGACAAGAGGTTCAGGCCGAGGGTGCCGGCGTCGAGCCGCTTCAGCCACTCCCCCTCGCGGGCCAGCATCTCGGCCCGCTCGATCTCCCGGTCGGCGAAGTCGAGGGCGGCGGTGTCGACGGCGACCTCCTCGGGGACCGCCTCCAGGTCCCGGATCAGGTCGGCGTACCGGCCCCGGCCGGACCACAGGCCCTTGTCGTCGAAGTACGCCTGGGCCAGCCGGCCGAGCTTGTCCGAGTGCCGGGCCGGGAGGTGGATGCCGAGCCGCAGCTGCTCGCCGTAGTGGAGGTAGATTTCCGGCCGGTTGACCGCCGCCTTCTTCTTCTGGAGGTGGGCCGGCAGGTCCTCCCGGAGGGACTCCAGGACGGCCTCGATGTGCTTGCAGGTGCCGAGGGTGTTGGCCTTGAAGTCCGGGCAGGTGCAGGTGTTGTCCCCGACCTCGAACCCGCGGACGTGGACCTCGTACCGGCCGCCGGACTGGGGGTTGGTGACCCGGTAGTCGGAGAACACCCGGTTCTTGCCGAGGTTCTCGATGGCGAACCGGCCGGCCTTGGCCCGCTGCCGGCGGAGGTCGATCTGTTCCTCGCGGATCATGCGGCGTCCCTTCCCCGTCCCGGGCGGCCGGGCGGGGCCGCGGCGGCATCATACCCCGGCCGGGGGTTCGGCGGCAGCCGGTTCCGGGGCGGGTTGGGGCCGGAAGAGGCTGGCCGGGTAGATGTAGGCGCCGGTGATGTTCCCGGAGCCGAGGCCCGACTCGTGATGCACGGTCGGCCGATCGTCCGGGTAGCGGTGGTAGATGCTCAGCACGCTCCGAGCCAGGGGGCTGCTCGGCGGGATGAGCTTGACCGCCTCCCGGTCGATCCGTTGCTCCGGAGGCAGGCCCTCCCCGGCGAGTGCGATCCGGGCGGCCGCCACCTTCTTGTACGTGGGCCGGGAGTCCCGGTCCTCGACATCCGCGGTAATCAGGTACAGGTATGGCTGGTCGTCATCGTAGATCGCAGCCCAGGTCGCGCCGCGAACGTCGACGCCGTCGGCCACGAGTCGGTCGATCAACTTTTCACCCCCGACCCGCTGTTCGGACGGGACCACGACCCGTCCTGCTACCAGTATCGCTTGATCCACGTCAGGACTCCGTGAGCAGGATCAGTGATCGCTTCGTAAAGGGCTTGAGCATCCGCTTTCGAGTTCCGCGCGTACCGCTTCTGCTCGCTCCACTCCTTCACCTTATCCCAGTTTGTTGCGAGGACGGATCCGTCCGGGGCGTCGATTACCCACTCCTTATCCAGATCGGCCAGCCTGCGCAGTGTGCGGAAGTTGTGGGTGTAGCAGTCCTTGGCGAAGTCCTTATCCTCGAACAGCTTTTCTCCCAAATCGATGCGGGCCAAAATGCACGCTTTCAAAGCCAGTTCGATGGCATAGCCAGCCAGGTAGTACGCCCCGTCCCACCGCCCGGCGGCGATCAGCGCCCCGGCCTCGGCCACCCGCACGTCGGCGAGGTCGCGGAAGTGCTGCCGGTTGCGTGCCATGGGCGGTGGCCTCCCCGGGGTGATTGTACCACCCGGCCGGGGCGGCTTCCGGCCGAACTTGCCCTCCCTCCCCGGCCCGCCCGTCCGCTATAAAGAACCGTACACCCGGAACACCCCGCCGCACCCCCGTCGGCGCTCCTTTCCGTCCGAGGCCCGGTCCTTCATGAGTTCCCCCAATGCCTCCCCGGCCGCCCCCGCGGCACACCAACCGGGGGCCAACGGCCCACCCACCAACGGCCAACATCCGCCCCGCCGGGTCGAAGAGGTCGAGTCGGTCACCATCCGGTTCGCCGGCGACTCGGGCGACGGGATGCAGCTGGCCGGCACCCAGTTCACCAACACCTCCGCCCTGGCCGGCAACGACATCGCCACCTTCCCCGACTTCCCCGCCGAAATTCGCGCACCGGCCGGCACCCTGGCCGGCGTCTCCGGGTTCCAGGTCCACTTCGCCAGCACCGAAATCCACACCCCGGGCGACGCCCTCGACGCCCTGGTGGTGATGAACGCGGCGGCCCTGAAGACCAACCTCCGCGACCTCAAGCCGGGCGGGGTGGTGGTCGTCAACGCCGAGGGGTTCGGGGCGTCCGACCTGGACAAGGCCAAGTACACCGTCAACCCGCTCGAGGACGGCACCCTGGCCGGGTACAAGGTCGTCCGGGTGCCGGTCACCAAGCTGACCCGGGAGGCCGTCCGGGAGAGCGGGCTGAGCTCCCCCCGGGAGCAGGACCGGTGCAAGAACTTCTTCGCCCTCGGGCTGGTCTACTGGATGTACGAGCGGAGCCTGGACCCGACGCTCAAGTGGATCAAGGACAAGTTCGGGAAGAACCCGCAGTACGTCGACGCCAACTCCCGGGCCCTGAGGGCCGGGTACAACTACGGCGAGACGGTCGAGGTGATGCCGGTCCAGTACAAGGTGGCCCAGGCCAAGATCACCCCCGGCACCTACCGGAAGATCACCGGGAACGAGGCCATCGTCCTCGGGCTGGTCGCGGCCACCCAGCTCGCCGGCAAGAAGCTCGTCTACGCCAGCTACCCGATCACCCCGGCGAGTTCCGTGCTGGAGGGGCTGGCCGAGCTGCGGCGGTTCGGGGTCAAGACGTTCCAGGCCGAGGACGAGATCGCCGCCGCCGGGGTGGCCATCGGGGCCAGCTACGGCGGGGCGGTCGGGGTGACCGGGACCAGCGGCCCGGGCGTCTGCCTGAAGTCCGAGGCCATCGGCCTGGCCGTGATGACCGAGCTTCCCCTGGTCATCGTGGACGTGCAGCGGGGCGGGCCGAGCACCGGGCTGCCGACCAAGACCGAGCAGGCCGACCTGCTCCAGGCCATGTTCGGCCGCAACGGCGAGTGCCCGGCGGCCATCGTCGCCCCCCGGTCGCCGACCGACTGCTTCGACATGGCCTACGAGGCCGTCCGGATCGCCACCCGGTTCATGTGCCCGGTGTTCCTGCTGTCCGACGGCTACCTGGCCAACGGGTCGGAGCCGTGGAACATGCCGAAGCCGGCCGACCTGCCGAAGATCGCGGTCGAAAACCCGACCAAGCCGAACGGCGACGGGTGGGCCGGGGCCGGGCACGAGAACGGCACCGGCGAGGCGGCCAAGTTCCTGCCGTACAAGCGGGACGACCTGCTGGCCCGGCCGTGGGCCGTCCCGGGGACGCCGGGCCTCGAACACCGGATCGGCGGGATCGAGAAGCAGGACGTGACCGGGAACATCAACTACGAGCCGGGCAACCACGAGCACATGGTCGACACCCGGTGGCGGAAGATCGAGAACATCGCCCAGACGATCCCCGACCTGGAGGTCACGGGCGACGCCGACGCCGACCTTCTCGTCATCGGCTGGGGCGGGACCTACGGGTCGATCACCACGGCCGTCGAGCGGGTCCGGCGGACGGGCCGGAAGGTGGCCCAAGCCCACCTGCGGTACCTCAACCCGATGCCCAAGAACACGGCCGCGGTGCTGAAGAAGTACCGCAAGATTCTGGTGCCCGAGCTGAACAGCGGGCAGCTCTGCTGGCTCCTGCGGGCCAAGTACCTGGTCCCGGCCGACGGGCTGAACAAGGTCCAGGGCCGGCCGTTCCTGGTCAGCGAGATCGAGGCCGGGATCGGGAAGGCCCTCGGGCCGGTCCCGACGGTCGAGTACGAGCGGTTCGAGATGGCGGTCGACTTCACCGACGACGCCGGCGGGGGGCGGTGAGCCGATGGCCGTTCGCCCGACCGTCCGCATCTTCGCGGTGTGCGAGGAGGTCGCCCCGGACGCCACCGACCCGAGCAAGCTCAGCCTGCTCCGGCTGGTCGAGGCCATCCGCCCGAAGCCCGGCTCGCAGTACCCGCTCCTCCAGCCGGTGCTGACCGCGTTCGCCCAACTGACCGGCGGCCGCGGGTCCGGCACGGTGAGGGCCGAGGTCCGCAACGCCGACACGGACGCCGTGATCCGCCGAACCCGGTCGGCCACCGCCGCCTTCCCGACGAACGACCCGCTCACCGTCCGCGGGGTGACGATCCGCATCCCGAACGTGGTGTTCGACGCCCCCGGGCTGTACTGGGTCGAGTTGTGGTACGATGACGAGGTGCTGGCCCAGGCCCCGGTCCTGCTCCGCCCCGAACAACCCTCCCACGAATAAATAAGGTGCCCGCCGCATGTCCGCCGCAACCCTCCCGACCCTGACGACCAAGGACCTGACCACCGACCAGGAGGTCCGGTGGTGCCCCGGGTGCGGGGACTACTCGATCCTGGCCCAGATGAAGAAGGCCCTGCTCACGGTCGGCGTGCCGAAGGAGCGGATGGTGTTCGTCTCCGGCATCGGCTGCTCCAGCCGGTTCCCGTACTACATGAACACCTACGGGTTCCACACCATCCACGGCCGGGCCCCGACCTTCGCCACCGGGCTGCGGCTGGCCAACCCCGACCTGCAAGTCTGGGTCGTCACCGGCGACGGCGACGGCCTGTCGATCGGCGGCAACCACCTCGTCCACGCCCTCCGCCGGAACATCGACATCAAGGTCCTGTTGTTCAACAACGAGATTTACGGCCTGACCAAGGGCCAGTACTCCCCGGCCAGCCGGGTCGGGACGGCGTCGAAGACCAGCCCGGGCGGGTCGTTCGAGACGCCGGTGAGGCCGCTGTCGCTGGCCCTGGCGGCCGAGGCCACGTTCGTCGCCCGGACGATCGACGTGGATGTCCACCACCTCGTCGCCACCCTCCAGCGGGCGGCCGCCCACAAGGGCAGCGCGTTCGTCGAGATTTACCAGAACTGCAAGATCTTCAACGACGAGGTGTTCGCCTACGCCACCGACAAGGCGGTCAAGGCGGACAACGTGCTGTACCTGGAGCACGGCAAGCCGCTCCTGTTCGGCAAGGACCGGACCAAGGGCATCCGGCTCAACGGGCTGCGGCCGGAGGTCGTCCGGGTCGGCCGGGACTGCGGCCTGGACGACGTGCTGACCCACGACGAGGCGGCCGCCGAGCCGACCCTGGCGTACCTGCTCAGCCGGTTCTCCCACGCCGAGTCCCCGGCCGCGGCCGACCCGTTCCCGGAGCCGGTCGGGGTGTTCCGGGCGGTCCAGAAGCCGACCTACGAGGAGCTGCTGGACGAGCGGATCGGCCAGGCCGTGTCCAAGAAGGGGCCGGGCAAGGTCGAGGACCTGTTCAAGGCCGAGGACATCTGGACCGTCCAGTAGCGGGCAGTGGGCAGCCGGCGGTGGGCAGGGATACAACGGACCGGGGCGGGGGCCGCGGGTCGGCGGCCCGCCCCGGTTTCTTGGTTTTCAACCGCCCACTTCCTACTGCCCACTGCCCGCTATGTACTGCCCCGCCTGCGGCAGCCCGAACCCGCCCGGCGGCGACGCCTGCGGGAACTGCCGGACCCCGCTCGCCCCGCTCGACGAGCCGGCCCCCCAGGACCGGGTCGAGCGGGGCCTGATGACCGACCCGGTCTCGGCCCTCGGCCCCCGCCCGCCGGTGACCGTCCCGGTCGACGCCGACCTCGGGGCGGCCGTCCGGGCGATGATCGACGGCGGGATCGGGGCGGTCCTGGTCACCCGCCCGGACGGCACCCTGGCCGGCATCCTGACCGAGCGGGACTTCCTGGCCAAGGTGGCCGGCCAGCCGGGGTACGCGGCCCTCCCGGTCCGGGACTTCATGACCCCCGACCCGGAGACGGTCGGCCCGGCGGCCACCATCGCCTTCGCCCTGGGGCGGATGGACGCCGGCGGCTACCGCCACCTACCCGTCGTCGACGCCGGCCGGCCGGTCGGGGTGGTGTCGATCCGCGACGTACTCCGCTACGTCACCCGGCTCTGTCAGTCCGGCTGACGGAAGAAGTGCGGACGCGGGCCTTCGGAGTGCGGAATCGAAGTCCCGGGCCGGGGCGATCGGTCCCCGGTGCAATTCTCGGCCCCCCACCTCACCCCCGCGGCGGCCGCCGTAAACGGCGGCCGGCGGCCGCCCCGCCCGGCGGCCGCGCTCTAGGGTTCCGGCGTCTCCGCGACGCCCACCCCGAGGCCCACCGCATGCCCAGTCGCCCACACCAGCCGGCTCACGCCGGCCGCCCGCCCCGCCGGGCGTTCACCTTGATCGAGCTGCTGGTGGTGATCGCCATCATCGCGACCCTGATCGGCCTGTTGCTCCCGGCCGTCCAGAAGGTCCGGGAGGCCGCCGCCCGGATGAGCTGCCAGAACAACCTCAAGCAGGTCGCCCTGGCCGCCCACTCCTACGAGACCGCCAACGGGGTGCTGCCGCCGGGCACCCTGTTCCAGCTCCGCCCGGCCGACAAGTACGACCCGGCCCGGAACCAGGGGGTCGGGGTGCTGGCCCACCTCCTGCCGTACCTGGAGCAGGGGAACGTGTTCGGGGTGCTGATGTCCGGGATGCCGGGCGACTACCTATCCCCGAAGGCGTCGTACCCGGACCTGTCCGGGTTCCCCGGCCCGTGGTCGGCGGCCCAGGCCAAGGTCAAGACCTTCCTGTGCCCGTCGGACACGGCCGACGCCGTGTCCAACGCCACCTACTCGGTCCTCGACGGGACCGGGGCGCTGAAGATGTGGGGGTGGGGGTCGCCGTACGGGACGGCCCTGGGGAAGACGAACTACCTCGGCGTCTCCGGGTACGCCGACACCCTGCCGAAGTACGACCAGTACGTCGGCCTGCTGGCCAACCGGTCCGAGGTGACGCTGGCCCAGGCGACGGCCCGGGACGGGCTGTCGAACACCCTGATGTTCGGCGAGGCCCTGGGGGACGCCGAGGGCCTGCCCCGGGCCTACGCCCGGGCCTGGGTGTACGCCGGCACCCTGCCGACCGGGTACGCCGGCATCCCGGAGCCGAAGAACCCGGCCGGGTGGGCCGGGTTCGGCAGCCGCCACCCGGGGGTGGTCCAGTTCGCCCTGGGCGACGGGTCGGTCAAGAAGTTGCCGAAGTACATCACCGGCGGGTACGCGTTCAGCCAGCTCGCCTACCTGAGCGGGTGGCGGGACGGCCGGACCCTGACCTGGTTCCCCGAATAACCACGGCCGACGAGGAGGACGGACATGATCCGACGGAGTCTGCTCGGGTTGGCCGCCGGGGTGCTGGCGGCCGCCTGCGCGGCCGGGTGCGGGGACGACCGGCCGGACCAGGGGGTCCCGGCCGACCCACTCCCGGTCCCGGACAAGAAGGACCGGAACAAGATGGCCGCCGACCGGGACGGCGAAACCCCGACCTCGGTGAAGCGGACCGCGTTCGAGGGGAACTAGACCAGGGGTCGGGAGTCAGGGGGCAGGAGTCAGGAAGACAGAGCCGACTTGGCCCCGTCTTCCTGACTCCTGCCCCCTGACTCCTGACCCCTGGTCCTACCCCCGGACGGCCCCGCCGTTGACCCGGACGGTCTGGCCGGTGACGAACCCGGCGGCCGGGCTCGCCAGCCAGACGGCGGCCGCCGCCACGTCCTCCGGCAGACCCCACACGCCCAGCGGCGTCTCCCGCCGGACCCGCTCCTGCCACAGCTCGGAGGCCGCCTCGCCCCAGGCGGTGCGGACCCAGCCCGGGGCCAGGCAGTTCACCCGCACCTCCGGGGCCAGGCTCAGCGCCAGGCTGCGGGTGAAGCACGCCACCGCCCCCTTGACGGCGGCGAAGAGCTGGCCGCTGTCGCCCTCCATCCCGGTCTCGGCCTGGTCCCAGCCGACGGTCAGGATGGCCCCCCGGCCGCGGGCCTTCATCCGGGCCCCGAGGTCCCGGCCGAGCCGCACCGTGGCCTTCAGGTCGACCGCCAGCAGGGCCTCCAGCTTCTGGTCGAACGACCACTTGGCGGCCTCGCCGGTCAGGGTGTCGGCCCCGGCGTTGAGGACCACCACGTCCAGCCCGCCGACGGCGTCCCAGGCCTCGGCCGCCAGCCGGTCGCAGGCGACCGGGTCGCGGAGGTCGGCCGGGATGCAGTGGCCGCCCCACAGCACCTTCCGGCCGTGGTAGACGACCTCCGCCCCCTCGTCCCCGAAGGCGGTGGCGATGGCCCGGCCGATGCCCGACGTGGACCCGGTGACCAGGCACTTCAGCCCGGCCAGGGTGCCGCCCGCGGCCGCCGGCGGCTGGTACGGGGCGACGCCCTCCGGGTCCTTCACCCCCAGCTTCTTGAGGAGTTGGCCGGCCGTCTTCTTGAGGGTGGGGTGGGCGAGGTCGGGCGACACGTCGGCCAGCGGGACGAGGGCGAACGCCCGCTCGTGCAGCCGGGGGTGGGGGACGGCCAGGTCGGGGGTGTTGATGACCTGGTCGTCGTACAGGAGCAGGTCGAGGTCGAGGGTGCGGGGGGCGTTGGGCTCGCCGCGGGTGCGGCCGAACTGCCGCTCGATCTCTTGGAGCAACTTGAGGAGGTCGTGCGGCGGCCGGTCGGTCTCGACCACGGCGACCGCGTTCAGGTACGGGCCGGCCCCCGGCGGGCCGCCGACCGGGGCCGTCTCGTACACCTCGGACGAGTCGACCAGCCGCAGCCCGGGCTCGGCCCGGAGCCGGCGGACGGCCGCCCGGAGGGTGGCCCAGCGGTCGCCGAGGTTCGACCCGAGGCCGATGTGCGCGAGGGACATAAGGGAAAGGGTAAAGGGAAGAAGGAAAAAGGGCAGCGGCCGTCCGCCACCTTTTTTCCTTCTTCCCTTGACCTTCTTCCTTCCGCCGAAGGCGATTACTTCTTGGCCCCGCCGGCCTTGGCGTCCGGCTTGGCGGTGCCGGCGGCGGGGGCGGCGGCCGCGGCGTCGCCCTCGGCGGCCGCCTCCTTCTTGACCTTCTTCTTCAGGACGATCTTGGTTACCCGGGTCTTGGGCAGCCCGAACGGGCTGCGGTCGTCGGCGAACGAGCCGTTCTCCAGCATCTTGGTGATCCGCTCGGCCCGGGTCA
Source organism: Gemmataceae bacterium (assembly GCA_019747685.1). Lineage (GTDB taxonomy): Bacteria > Planctomycetota > Planctomycetia > Gemmatales > Gemmataceae > Urbifossiella. The sequence continues at coordinate 1,769 of JAIEQN010000018.1, read as the reverse complement.
GGACCGACCGGTTGCCGGACATCCCGCCCTTGCGCCGCAGGCTCTTATCGATCGACATCGGGGACCGTGGGGGTTGGCCGTGCGGCGTCCGGACCGGGGACGCCGGGACGGTGAGCTTACCGGCCCGGCCGGGCGGCGGCAAGTGGGCCGCCCTCTTGGCGCCCGCTCCCGAATCGGGTATTCTTTGCGCGATCCCCTCCCGCCCGGCGGGCCGACCGGCCCCGCACTCATCCCGTCCGATCGAGGCGCCCCATGTCCAGGTCCGGAAGAAGGGTCAGGCCGCCCGCCTTCACCCTGATCGAGCTGTTGGTGGTGATCGCCATCATCGCGATCCTGATCGGCCTCCTTCTGCCGGCCGTCCAGAAGGTCCGGGAGGCCGCCGCCCGGATGAAGTGTAGCAACAACCTGAAGCAACTCGGGCTGGCCACCCACAACTACCACGACACGTTCGGCGAGTTCCCGTACGGCCGGCCGGTCCGGTCCGGGGACGGGAGCGTGGCCGGGGCCGGGAATGCCACCAACACCGGCGGGTCCCCGTACCCGACCAACGCCAACAGCTTCGGGTCGTGGCAGGTCCGGGTGCTGCCGTACGTCGAGCAGGAGGCCCTCCAGAAGCTGGTGATCGGGCACAACGACTCGACCGCCTACGCGGCCGGCCGGGCGGCCATCCGGAACGTCCCGCTGTCCGTCGTCCGGTGCCCGTCCGACCCGAACTCGGGCACCTCCTTCCCGAGCGGGAGCACCGTGATCTACGCGTCGAGCTACCTGGGGGTGACCGGGAACGACGACTGGTACGAGGAGGGGGCGTGGGGGGACAACGCCCGCAACGGGCTGTTCGCCGTGTACACCTGGATCCGCAGCCCGTCCAAGCGGCCGGTCCGGATGGCCAGCATCACCGACGGGACGAGCAACACGGTGGCGATCGGCGAGCGGCCGGTCCACCCGACCGCCCAGTGGGGGTGGCTGTACGCCACCGACTTCGACACCCTGCTGGCGGTGCCGAGCAACGAGGACTACTACGGGCTGGCGACCGACGGGCTCGACCCGCCGTGCCCCCGGCCGAGCCACTACCGGGCCGACACCGTCGACGGCCGGTGCGCCCACAGCCACTACTGGAGCGTCCACCCGGGCGGGGGCAACTGGGCCCTGGCCGACGGGAGCGTCCGGTTCATCCCGTACAGCGCCGCCGCCACGGTCGTCCTGATGGCCAGCATCAACGGCGGCGAGGTGGTACAACTGCCATGACCCGACCCCGACGGACCCGGCCGGCCGCCGGGGCGGCGCTCGCCGTCCTGGCCGTCGTCCTCCCGGGGTGCGGCCCGCGGACGGCGACGGTCGAGGGCAAGGTTTCTTACCAGGGCAAGTCGGTGGTGTGGGGGAGCGTCACCCTCCGGGCGGCCGACGGCACCGTCCACCAAGTCGGGCTGAACCCGGACGGCACCTACCGGCTGACCGGGGTGCCGGTCGGGGAGGCCCGGGTCGGGGTGTCGTCGCCGGACCCGAAGCCGTCCGCCCGGCTGGCCCGGTCCGAGGACGAGCGGGTGAAGGCCCCCACCGGCGGCCCGCCGCCCGGGGCCTGGTTCCCGCTCCCGGCCAGGTACGCCGACCCGGAGACCTCCGGGGTGACGGTCCGGGTCGGCGGCCCGGGCGACATCGACCTGAAATGACCGATGTCCTGAGCGGGGGGCGGGGGGCCCCAGGGGCCCACCCCGGGGACGGGGGGGAACCCCCCCCCCCCGCGGGGGGGGGGCGTTTTAGCCGACGGGGGG
>JAIEQN010001127.1 GCA_019747685.1 Gemmataceae bacterium | reverse complement strand
CCACCAGGCGTTCCTCACCCTGGCGTGCATCAAGGTCTGCTCGTACCGCCTGCTCGACCGGTAAAGTTAGGGCTTCTAAGTCGGTGTGGGCGCGCGACAACCCCCGGGGGGTTCTCACCGTCACTGAGCGGAAGGGCGAGAGGTTCACGGCCACGTTCGAGGTCGGCAACGACATCGAACGGGTCGTCACGGGCACGATCAAAGACGGCAAGCTGAGCTGGCTGGCCAGGGATGTTCGGGTCGTGCGCGGTGGCGGGCCGGGTGGTGACAACCACGGCACCCTGGGGAGCGACGAGAGCGGCGAGAAAATTGACTTCGTGTGGCGCGGTGACAACGGGAGTACCGGAACGTTTACCCTCCGGCTTAGGAAGGGCAAGTAGTCCGGGCACGTCGAGCCAGTCGCCGCACCTGACCGGTCCGGTACGCGCCTTTCCGGAACGTGTATCCAACCACATGACAGCCGATGCACCCGCCGCTGCGGACGACCGGTTCGACCAGGAGGGCGACTGGATCGCCCGGCAGTTCCTGTCGGACGCCGACCTCCGGCTGACCCCAGAGGAGTACGTCGCCCGGCACGCCCACGAGTGGGGCTGCTTCTCGTACCACCTCTACCCCTACCGCGATCCCGTTCTGGGGACATGGGTCCGCCGGGTCGGCGAACTGCTGTCCACCGACGGCGAGGTCGAGCGGTGCCGGGCGGAGTTCCTGACCCCGGCCGAGCTGGCCGAAGTCCGTCGGCAGGAAGCCGAGGGGTTCTAGCCGCGGCCCGGTATACTGCCATCATGGACCCGTTGCTGTCGCGGATCACGATCGACCCGGCCGTGTGCCACGGCAAGCCGTGCGTCCGCGGCCTCCGCTACCCCGTCGAGACGCTGCTCGAACTCCTCAGCTCGGGGATGACGCACGCCGACATCCTGGCCGACTACGAAGACCTGGAGCGTGACGACCTGCTGGCGGTCCTCGCCTACGCCGCGGTGCTGGCCCGCACCCGCCGCCTCCAACCGGTCGGGCCGTGAACCTCCTCGTGGACGCCCAGTTGCCACGGCGGACGGCCGGCTGGTTCGCGGCCGCCGGGTGCGACGCCGTCCACACGCTCGACCTGCCCGAAGCCAACCGGACGCCCGACGAACAGGTCAACGATGTGGCCGACCGCGAGCAGCGGGTCGTGGTCACGAAGGACGCCGACTTCGTGGACTCGCACCTCCTCCGCGGGCGGCCGGCGAAGCTCCTGCTCATCTCGACAGGGAACATCAGCAACCGCGACCTGGAAGCCCTGCTCGTCCCGCTCATCCCGGACATCATCCGCGAGTTCGGGACGAACTCGTTCCTGGAACTCGGCCGGTCGGGCCTGGTCGTGCGTGGGTAGGCCGGTCCGGGCCGGCGGGCCGCAACCCACGGGGCGGCCGTCCCTTGACGGCCACTTCCGGCCGCACTAGCGTGAACGGGGTTGTTCGGACCCCCCGATAGGGCGAAGCACCGATGCCCGGGACGTGCGTGGTCGGGTTGCAGTGGGGCGACGAGGCCAAGGGGAAGATCGTCGACCTCCTCGGCGACCGGTTCGACTTCGTCGTCCGGTACAACGGCGGGGCCAACGCCGGCCACACCGTCGTCGCCAACGGCAAGACCTTCAAGCTCTCGCTCCTGCCCACCGGGGTCATCCGACCCCACGTCCGGTCGGTTATCGGCAACGGGGTGGTTGTCTACCCGCCGCGGTTCCTCGAAGAGGTCGGCCGGCTCCGCGAGGGCGGCATCGACCCGGCCGGGAACCTCGCCCTGTCCGACCACGCCCACGTCATCTTCCCGTACCACATGGAGGAAGAACGCCTGGCCGAGAGCGAGGCGTCCGGGAAGATCGGCACGACGGGGCGCGGCATCGGCCCGTGCTACCAGGACAAGGTCGGCCGGCGGTTCGGCATCCGCGTCGGGGACTTGCTGCACGCGGATTACCTCCGCGACCGGCTGCGGTACGTCGTCCCGTTCAAGAACCGGCTACTCACGGCGTTCGCCAACGGCCACGCCGACACCCTCAAGCCGCTCGACCCGGACCGGGTGGCCGACGAGTACCTCGGCTACGCCGAGGTACTCCGGCCGTTCGTCACGGACACCTCGCGGCTGTTACAGGACGCCTTCCGGGACGGCAAGCGGGTGCTGTTCGAGGCGGCCCAGGGCAGCTTGTTGGACGTGGACCACGGGACATACCCGTATGTGACCAGTTCCAGCAGCCTGCCATCGGGCATCCCCGGCGGGGCGGGGGTGCCGACGAAGGCCGTCCAGCGCGTCATCGGCGTGGTGAAGGCGTACACCACCCGGGTCGGCCGAGGCCCGTTCCCAACGGAACTCGATGACGGCCCGGACGGGATCGGCGAGCGCATTCGGAAGATCGGCCGGGAGTACGGGACGGTCACCGGCCGGCCGCGGCGGGTCGGCTGGTTCGACGCGGTGGCGGTGCGGTACACGGCGGCCTTGGCCGGGGCCGACGAGATCACCGTCATGCTGCTCGACGTGCTGAGCGGCCTGCCCGAACTAAAGCTCTGCACCGCCTACGACTGCGGCGGGGAACGAACCACCCACTTCCCCAGCGACTCGTTCCAACTGGAGCGGTGCCGGCCGGTGTACGAGACCCTGCCGGGCTGGACCGAGGACATCACCGCGGCCCGGAAGCTGGCCGACCTGCCGGCCGCCGCCCGGCGGTACGTCGATCGCGTCGCGGAGCTGGCCGGGCTGCCGGTGTCGGTCGTGTCCGTCGGCCCGGACCGGGCCCAGACGATTCTGGTGTAGTAGAGGATTTACCACAAAGGCACGAAGATCACACGAGGGGCCACGAAGAATACAGAAGAAGGTTCTTCTCCGTGGGCCTCCGTGTGACCTCCGTGCCTTTGTGGTGAGATCGACGGAATGACCCCCTCCCACGACCCCGAAGCTTACGCCCGGTCGGTCGGCCTCGACCCGGCCAAGCTGCCCCGGCACGTCGCCGTCATCATGGACGGGAACGGCCGGTGGGCCCAGGCCCAGGGCAAGGAGCGGGTCGAGGGCCACGCCCGCGGGGCGAAGTCCGTCGACGAGGTGACGGAGGAGTGCTGCCGGCTCGGCATCGGCCAGCTCACCCTGTACTGCCTCAGCTCCGAGAACTGGAAGCGGCCGAAGCCCGAACTCGACTTCCTGATGGCCCTGCTCAAGCAGTACCTGCTGGCCGAGCGGGCGCGAATCCTGGCCCAGAACATCCGGTTCGCGGTCATCGGCCGGCGGGAGGGCCTGCCCGACGAGGTGCTGGCCGAGATCGACGAGAACGCCCGGCTGACCGCCGGGAACACCGGGCTGACCCTGTGCCTGGCCATCAACTACGGCAGCCGGGCCGAGATCGCCGACGCCGTCCGGGCAATCGCCGAACGGGTGGCCCGGGGCGACCTCGACCCCGCCGCCATCACCGAGGAGATGATCTCCGACGCCTTGTACACGGCCGGGATGCCCGACCCCGACCTGCTCATCCGCACGGCCGGGGAGATGCGGGTGTCGAACTACCTGCTCTGGCAAATTTCCTACGCCGAGCTATGGGTGACGCCCCGGTTCTGGCCGGAGTTCGGGGCGGGCCTGTTGCACGACGCCCTCCGCGACTTCGCCCGCCGGGAGCGGCGGTTCGGCGGCCTCACCCCGGAGGGGGCGGCGTGACCCGGTTCGCCCGATGATCCGGACGCGGGTGGTGGTCGGCACCGCCCTGGCCGCGGCCGGGGCCGCGGTCCTCGTCGGGGACCGCCACCTGGCCCCGTGGTACCCCGCCTTCGCCGGGCTGCTCCTGTTCGCCGGGGCTGTCAGCGCCCGCGAACTGGTCGGCCTCTTCCCCGCCGCCTACCGGCCGCCGGTGCTGCTCGCCGTGGCCGCCGTGCTGGTGGTGACTGCGGCCAACTGGTATCCCGTTGTCCAGGGGGCGGCCCCCGCCCTACCAGCCGCGGCATCGCCGTGGGAGCCGGTGCTGTTCGCCTTCGCCGGGGTCGTGATCGCCGCGTTCCTGGTCGAGATGGCCGGCTATCGCGAACCCGGCACCGCCGTGCCCCGGCTGGCCATGACGGTCCTGGCCGTCGCCTACCTCGGGCTACTAGGTAGCTTCCTGGCGCAAATCCGGTGGCTCGACCCGGACCCCGGCCGGTCCGGGCTGATGCTGGCCCTGGCCATCTTCGTCCCGAAGGCCGCCGATGTCGGCGCGCTGTTCGCGGGCATGGCCTTCGGCCGGCACCGGATGACGCCCGTCCTCAGCCCGAAGAAAACCTGGGAGGGCCTGGCCGGCGGCCTCGTCCTCGCGGCGCTGGTGGCCGTCGGGCTGGGTCAGGTGAACCCGGTCTTCCCCGGCGGCGTCCTGGAAGCGATCCTGTTCGGCGTGGCCGTCGGCGGGGCCGGGGTCCTCGGCGACCTGGCCGAGTCGATGGTCAAGCGGGACGGGCTGGCGAAGGACGCGGCCGCCAGCATCCCCGGGTTCGGCGGGCTGCTCGACGTGGTCGATTCCCTGCTGTTCGCCGCCCCCGTCGCGTACCTGTGGTTCCGGTTCTCCACCCCCGCGGGTTAAGTCATGTCCGACCAACCGACGGCCACCCGCACCCTGACCCTGGACAGCCGGGAAGAGGCGGTGATCCTGTTCGGGCCGCGGGATGCCCACCTGCGGGCCGTTCGGGACGCCCTCGGGGTGCGGCTGGTGGCCCGCGGCGACCTCCTCCAGATCGACGGCCCGGCCGACGCCGCCGAGCAGGCCGAGCGGGCATTCGCCCAGCTCCGGCTGGTCCTCCGCAAGCACGGCAAGTTGACCGCCGAGGACGTGCGGACGGTGATCGAGGTGGTCCGCACCGGCAGCGGGCCGGACCGGGCGGCCGGCGGGGTCACGACGCTCGAATCCGGCCGCAACCTGCGACCCCGGACCGACGGCCAGGGCCGGTACGTCCAGGCGATGAAGGCCCACGACCTGACCGTCTGCGTCGGCCCGGCCGGGACCGGGAAGACCTACCTGGCCGTCGGCTGGGCGGTCAGCCTGCTCCGGTCGGGTGCGGTGAAGAAGATCGTCCTGGTCCGGCCGGCGGTCGAGGCCGGGGAGCGGCTCGGGTTCCTGCCCGGCGACTTCGCGGCCAAGGTGAACCCGTACCTCCGGCCCTTGTTCGACGCCCTGAACGACATCATGGACCCGGACGCCGTCCGCCGGTACATGGACAACGACGTGATCGAGATCGCCCCGCTGGCATATATGAGAGGAAGAACTCTTAATAATGCATGTATTATTATGGACGAGGGGCAGAACGCGACGGTGCCGCAGATGAAGATGTTCCTCACCCGGATGGGGAACAACTCCCGGGTGGTGGTGACCGGCGACCTGACCCAGACCGACCTGCCCAAGGCCATCCCGAGCGGGCTGGCCGACGCCGTCCACCGGCTCCGCAACGTCGAGGGGGTCGGGCTGGTCTACCTGGACGAGGCCGACATCGTCCGCAACCCGCTGGTCTCCCGGATCGTCAAGGCCTACGAGGACGAGGCCCCCCGGCCGAAGCGGCCGGGGTGAAGCAGCACAGGCCGGGAGGCCTGTGCCACCAAGCAAGCGGCCTGGTGGCACAGGCCTCCCGGCCTGTGTATCACCCTACTTGGCCGGGACGAGGACGGTGTCGATCACGTGGATCACCCCGTTCTTGGCCTTCAGGTCGGCCTTCGTCACCTTCGCCCCGCCGATCATCACCTTGCCGTCGGCGGCCTTGACCTCGAACCCGTTCACCTTCTTCCCGTCCAGCTTGGCGGCGTCGGCGGCCGTCACCGCCTTGTCGACGACCACGTGGGCCAGCAGGACCTTCTTCAGCTTCTCCTTGTCCTTGACGACGGCGTCCAGGGTGTCCTTGCCGAGCTTCTTGAACGCCTCGTCGGTCGGGGCGAAGACGGTGAACGGCCCCTTCCCCTTGAGCGTCTCGACCAGCCCGGCTTCCTTGACCGCCTTCACCAGGATGGTGTGGTCCTTCGACCCGACCGCGATGTCCACGATGTCCTTGTCGTCGTCCCGGGCGGCGGTGGACGAGCCGAACCCGACCAGCAGGGCGAGGGCGGCACCGGCGAGCAGCTTGGCCTTCATCAGCAGCACTCCGACGGGTGTGGGGCCGTGTGGCCGGCCGGGGGAGGGTCCCGCGGGCCGGCGAACGAATTGATAGTCCGGCGCGCGGCGGCCGGGTCAACCGGTCGGCATCATATGTCCGGCCGCTGTTCCGGTACGATACGGGCGGACCCGCCGCCGAACCGGCTTGGACCGGCCGCCCGGCCGGCGGTACAATCGTCCGTCTCCGCCCGGCCCGCCGAGACCCCGCGATGCCCCCGCGCCCCACGGACGGGACCGCCCAGCCCCGCCTGTTCCCGGCCGACCCGTTCGCCGGGTTCGGCCCGAGCCTGTTCCGCCCGGCCGACGAGCCGGTGGTCGGCCGCGGGCTGCGGTCGCGGAGGCCGGCCAAGCTCCGGCTCGGAGTTCGGGAGTACGCCCCGCGGTTGCCCGGCGTGTACGGGATGCTCGACGCCAAAGGCCGGGTCGTCTACGTCGGCAAGGCCAAGAGCCTCCGCTGCCGGCTCCTCAGTTACTTCCGCGAGAACAGCCGGCACCCGAAGGCCGGGAAGATTCTCGAACACACCCGGACGCTGGTGTGGGAGGAGACGGCCGACGAGTTCGCCGCCCTGCTCCGCGAGCTGGAGCTGATCCAGCGGCTCGGGCCGCGGTTCAACGTCCAGGGCCGGCCCGGGCTGCAGCGCTACCACTACGTCTGCGTCGGCAAGGGGCCGGCGGCCTACGCCTACGTCGTCAAGTCGCCCACCGGGAAGGAACTCGGCTGCTACGGGCCGCTGGTCGCCCGGCACCGGTCGGAGGACGCCGTCCGCCGGCTGAACGACTGGTTCAAGCTCCGGGACTGCCCGCAGACGGTGCCGCTGGCCTTCGCCGACCAGGCGGAACTCTTCCCGGAAGACCGCGGGCCGAAGTGCCTACGGCTCGAACTGGCGACGTGCCTCGGGCCGTGTGCGGGGATGTGTACCCGGGCCGAGTACGGCGACGGCGTCCGCGGGGTGAAGGCGTTCCTGTCCGGCCGGGACCGGACGATGCTGGGTACGATCCGCGGCCAGATGGAGGCGGCCGCGGCCGCCTTCGAGTTCGAGCGGGCGACGGCCCTGCGGGACCGGCTGCACTCGCTCGAATGGCTGGACGACCGGCTCGCCTTACTCCGGCGTGCCCGCGATCGGAACTCGTTCGTCTACCCGCTGGCCGGGCCGTCCGGGGCCGAGCGGTGGTACCTCATCCACCGCGGCCAGGTCCGGGCGGTGACGCCGGCCCCGCAATCGCCGGCCGACTTCGACCGGACCGCCGCCCTCATCCGGGCCACCTTCACCGACACCCCGGCCCCGCTGCTGCTCACCGGCGGGGCGGTCGATAGCGTGTTGCTGGTGGCCGCGTGGTTCCGCAAGAACCCGGGCGAGAAGGCCCGGCTGCTGACGAAGGCGGCGGCGCTGAGCAAGACATCAGATTAACCACAGAGTCACAGAGACCACCGAGCGGGCAGAAGACCAGAGGGCTTGAAATCCCTCTTCTGTCTCCCTCTGCTCGGTGGTCTCTGTGACTCTGTGGTTAACTCTTCTTACCCGGGGTACGCGGCCGGGACGTACCGCCAGCCGTAGACGGCCACGATCATGCACCCGGCGACGACGGCCGACAGCCCGCCGACCATGATGGCGAACACGGCCGGCAGGCTGCCCGAGTACCGCCGGGGGTTGGCGTCGATCCGCCGCATGGCATCGCCGCCGAGCAGGGCCGCGGTAATGCCCAGGGCGAACGGCACGAAGTAGGCCCCGATCTGCACCCAGACCCGCTTCGCCTTCGACGCCTGCAGCGCCTCCAGCCCGGGCTGGCCGCGGGCCACGTTCAGCCGGCTGCCGGGCAGGTGCGATTCCGACAGGAACGACCCGTACAGGGCCAGCCCGGCGGCCACTACCGCCAGCACCAGCGCGACCACCGCGACCGGGTGGACCGGCCCCCGCCGATTCTCCGCTTCCGGACCCATCACAACCCCCGTTTGAGAACGGGTGGGGATCACCCCCTCCCCCCCTCTTTCGTCACCTCACCTCCGCCCGGACGCAAGTCGTTGACGGGTCGGGGGTTTTAGCCACGTCGGGCGGCCGATCCCCGCGGCCAGGCGGCAACGCTCGACCTCGATTTCCGACCCAACCCTTAACCAGACCGCCGCTTCCGGCCGACACTGGGCAATCCCGTATGCGGTCATGGTCGCCTCGCACCGCACTCGCGTTCGACCGGGCCGCCCACCCCATCGCATCGGCCAGGGTTCGGGCCGGACTCACCCCCGGCGGGTGGCCGGTGCGGAACCAGCCGACCGCTAAACTGTACAGAATATCACATAAATTCGGGCGGCTGTCAAGGCCGGTCGGGCGGAATTGTTCTACGCCCCGGTCGCGGACCCGACTTGACCACCTGCCGACGGGCGGGGTAGTGTCCTCGGCTTGCCTCTCTCCCGCGGCCACGGAGGGCCGGATGACGCGACAGCCTTCCCCGTGGGCCGGCCGGCGGGTCCTGGTGACGGGGTGTACCGGGTTCCTCGGGTCGGCGGTGGTCCGGGAGCTACTCGCCGCCGGGGCCGGGGTGGTCGGGCTGGTCCGGGACCGGGCCGCGGCCGCCACGTTCGCCCGGCACACGGCGGGAGGCCGGGCGTGGGCGATCCACGGCCGGGCCGAGGACATCTTCCGGCTCCATTCGGCGCTGGCGGTGTACGAGGTCGGGGCGGTCTTCCACCTGACGGCGGCGAACCCGAACCAGCCGGACCGCGGGGCCGCGGCGGTGGTCGAGGCGGCCCACCGGTACGACCCGCGGACGCCGGTGGTGCTGGCCCGGCCCGTTTCCGGAGACCCCACCCCCGTCCCCCTCGGCATCGCCCGGTTCGGCGAGCTGTTCGGCCCGGGCGACCGGAAGACGTTCCCCATCGTCCCGGCGACGGTGTTGGGGCTGCTGGCCGGTGACGGCGGCCCGCTTCCGGCCGGGAACACGCCCCGCGACTTCGTCCCCGTCGGGAGCGCCGCCCGGGCCTGCCTGCGGCTGGCCGAACACCTGTTGGAGCGGCCCGACCCGCGGCTCGAAGATGTGGCCTTCCGGTCGGGTTGGGTGTTCGGGGACCGGGGGATGACGGCCGCGATCCGGGAGGCGTTTGCTGGCCGGCCGGTGCCGCCGGCCGGCCCGTCCCCGCCGAACCCGCTCGGCTGGTCGCCGGCGACCACCTTCGCCGACGCCCTGGCCGAGACGATCGCCGGGTATCGGGCGTCCGCCGGCAGCCGGCGCGCCGGGCCGACCCCGGCCGACGCCCCCCGCCGGGCCGCCGCGTAAGTAACGGCGTCATTCGGACGGTATACTACCGGTATGGTGGCTGCCGGCTCGTCGCCCGCCGCGACCGCCGAACCGAGGCGAGTCGATGGAACCGTCGCCGCTTCAGGAACGGGTCAAGGCCAGACCGTTCATCCCGTTCGCCGTCACCCTGTCGAGCGGTCGGGTCGTCAACGTGACGGGGCCGGAGATGATCATCCTCGGCCGGCGGGCGGACACGGTGGCGTTCGTGGACGAGCAGAGGTATGACCGTCTTGTGATCATCCTTCACGACCACATCAACTCGGTCGACGCCTACGACCCGCACCAGTCGTCCACCCCGCCGGGGTGAGCGTGCTACGGCCCGTCGCTCAGGAGCCCATGTGAGGGTAGATCAGGCCCTTCTCCGGGAAGTAGAGCAGCCGCTCGATGTACAGGTCGGTCAGGTCGTGGCCCCAGACGCCGTACTTGTCCGGCCGCTCATAGATGCGGGCGTACTGGTCCGCGAAGGCGGAGCAGATGTCCCAAATTGACCACGGCTCCGGGCCGACGTTGATCGTGAACTGGCACGGCCGGTCGAGCGGGTAGTCGATCAGCCCGCGGACGATGTCCGGTAGCCCTTCGTCCTCCGACTCGATCGCGTCGCCGGCTTGGAGTTCCCCCGCCTGCTCCTCGGTCAGCCGCTCGCCCCCGCGGACGATGATCGTGCGGCCGCCGAAGTAGCCGCTGACCTGCCGCTGGGCGACCGAGAACGCCGGGAAGTCGCCCATCATCTCGCGGGCCGATTCCTCCTCGGTCTCGGCGTACTCCACCAGCTCCGCGGCCTCGGCGTCAGCTTCCTCCGCCCCGGCCGCGGCGGGTTCGACCGCCCCGCCCCAACCCTTCCCCAGGCGGTTCAGCGGGAGCGGCCCGGCCTGTCGGTTCAGGAACCCGATCAGCGGTCCGCGGTTCGGGCCGGCGGCGTCGGCCAGCCGGGCGATCCGCACGGCGAGCGGGTCGTCCCCGTCGTCTGGTCGCGGTAGCCCCAGCACTTCGTAAGCGCCCGCGATCGCCTCTTCCGGATCACTCCCGGAGCGGATGAGTTGGGCGGCGTGCACGGCCACCGTTAGCACGTCCACGGGGTCCATCGATTGCCTTCCAGGTTCGGGGTGAGCGGGCAGAGTTCTGGCCCCGACTGCGGACGCGACCGAACCGGCTGACTCTACACGGCCGCGTGCCGCCTCAAGGGCCAAACGTACCTGCCGAGGGCGCGGGCCGCAAGGCCCCGCGGCACGGCCGCCTGCTCACGCGGTCTGGCGGGCGGCACCCCGTTGCCCTTCCCCGTAGAACATCCCGGTCCGCCGATCGCCACCCAGGGACCGCTCATGGCCGCGCCGCCGCTCGCCGCCCGCCTCGCCCGGTACGCCGCCGGGCTCTCCTTCGACAAGCTCACCCCCGAGGCCGTCCACGAGGCCAAGCGGCGGTTCATCGACTCGTTCGCCACCGCCGTTGGGGCCATGTCGGCCGACGCCTACGCCGTCGCCAAACGCTGCGCCCTCCGGGTCAGCGGCAACCCCGGGGCATCCATCCTCGGCGGCGGCCGCAGCAGCCCCGAGTGGGCGACGTTCGTCAACGGCCTGCTCATCCGCTACCTCGACTTCAACGACACGTACCTGTCGAAGGAACCCGCCCACCCGAGCGACAACCTCGCCGCCGTCCTCGCCGCCGGCGAAGCGAGCGGGAGCGCCGGCCGCGACCTCATCACCGCCGCCGTCCTGGCCTACGAGGTCCAGTGCCGGTTCTGCGACGCCGCCAGCCTCCGGGCGCACGGCGTGGACCACGTCACCTACGGGGCCATCTCGTCGTGCCTGGCCGCCGGCAAGCTGTTCGGGCTGACCGAGGACAAACTGGTTCACGCCGTCGGCATCGCCGGGGTGTGCAACGTCGCCCTGCGGCAGACCCGCAGCGGCGAGCTGAGCGAGTGGAAGGGCTGCGCGTTCGCCAACTCGGCCCGCAACGGGGTCTTCGCCGCCACCCTGGCCGGCGAGGGGCTGAGCGGCCCGGCCCCGATCTTCGAGGGCGACCTCGGGTTCTTCCAACTGGTGACGCGGACGCCGTTCGACCCGGCCCCGTTCGGCGGCGAGTTCGGCAACACCGACGGCTACATGATCAACAAGACCTACATCAAGTTTTGGCCGGCCGAGTACCACTCGCAGAGCGCCATCGACGCCGCCCTGACGTTGCGGCAGGAGTTGAACAACGACGTGTCGCAGGTGAAGAGTATCGACATCGACACGTTCGAGGCGTGTTACAACATCATCGGCAAGTACCCGGAGGCGTGGGCGCCCAAGACCCGCGAGACGGCCGACCACAGCCTGCCGTACTGCACGGCCGCCGCCCTGATGGACGGGGACGTGTACCTGCCGACGTTCGACGAGGGGCGGTTCACCGACCCGGCCCTGCTCGACCTGACGGCCAAGGTCCAGGTGCACCTGGACAACGCCCTGTCGCTCCGCTACCCGAAGGGCATCCCGAACCGGATCACGGTGACGCTGGCCGACGGCCGGAAGCTGGCGGAGGAGGTCGAGTTCCCCCGCGGCCACGCCGGCAACCCGATGACCGACCAGGAGGTCGAGGCGAAGTTCCGGCTGGCGGTCGAGCCGCGGTACGGGAAGGACCGGGCGACGCGAATCCTGGCCCGGTGCTGGGACCTGGAGAACCTGACGAGCGTGACCGAGTTGATCGGGTTGTTCGACCCGATCTCGTAGTAGGGTGTGTCGAGCGGACCGTCCGCGGTCCGCGAGACGCACCAGCGACCCCGGTGCGTCTCGCGGACCG
>JAIEQN010000210.1 GCA_019747685.1 Gemmataceae bacterium | reverse complement strand
GGAGTCGAGCGCGAGGGCGTCGGCCGGGTCGAGTCCGAGCGGCCCGGAGAGCGTGGTCGGGGTGACGCCGGCCGGTTCGGCCGGGGGCTGAACGCGGCTGAAGCCGATGTCGGGCGACCCGGCCACCCGAACGAGGTCGCCGGGCTTCGCGGCCGACTCGCCGGGCGGTGGGGCGAAGAAGTACCCGCCCGGGAGGCGGTCCGGCGGGAGGAAGCCCCGCCCGCCGCCACCGGCGCCCGACCCGCCGGCCGAGTCGTCGGCCCCGCCGCTCTCGGCCGCCTCCGCCAACAGGTCGCCGTCCGACACGGACATTGGTAACCCGTCGCCGACCATGTCGCCGACCAGGTGGCGGGCGTCGAGTTCGTTAACGTAGAGGTCGTCGGCCCCGTAGTCGGCCACGACCGTCTTGTACTTGGCGTCGTTCCGGGTGAAGACGAGGGTGAAATTTCCGTCCGCGTTGGTGTTGGCGGTGTCGATCGGGGCACCGGCCACGGCGCTGATCTTGTTCCCCTCGGGCAGTTCTTTCCCGGCCGGGTACCCGTAGATCGGGACCTTGGCGTTGGGCAGGAACTGGAACCCGGACACGATGACCTTGCCCGGCATCGTGGTGATGTCCAGGGTGATCGCCTGCCGCCAGTTGTCCAAGAGGACGAACGCGGACTTGTCGGCGCTGGCGTTGCCCGCCTGGTCGTAGGCGGTCACGCTGACCTTGTAGTAGTCGTCCGGGAAGCCCGACCGGGCGTTGTTCCCCGCCTGCGGCGCGGTCGTGGCGTTCCACGCGCTGCCCGACTTGCGGTCAGTCGCCCAGTACAGCGGCCGGTCGCTCTACTCGACGATGCCGTCCTCGTCCGTGTTGGTGACGGTATGGAAATACTGCGTGGAATCCTGAGAGGGACTTTGGGCATCGTTTTCGTAAACAGTACGGACGAGGTTTCTGTTTGATAGCGAAGAATATGTCTGCTTGTTGCCATTGACCGGGTCCTGGGTAAATTCGCCCGTGAAGTCGAACGACGTGAGTTCCCCGATGGTCGATCCCGAGTAGTAGCCAGGGAGGACTTCGAACCCGATCGACTTCACCCCGACCAGCCAACCACCGGCCTTCACCCGATCCGTGGCCTCGGCGACGATGTCGATGGCGCTGGAACCGGGCTTGAAGTTGCCCAGGAAGTCGTAAGCGATCGCCTCCTCGCCGAGGACGTAAGCCGGCGAGTAGGATGAAAGAGATACGTCGGTGTCTGTGAAGTACCCGTGATCTGGGGAGCGGCTCTCGGTTTTCCCGTCCGGGTATTTGCCGCTCGTGTCGTCCCCGCCCAGGCGAAACGCGATCTTGCTCACAACTGGGGCAGATACGTCCCCGATCGAGACGAGGTGGTCCAGCGGGTCATCCACCGACCGCTGAGGACCAGTACCGAGAAACGTTGGGTCGGGTGTGCCACTACCGTAGTTTAAGAAGCCCTGACAAAACCCTGGTTCACCCCCGGTTTTCAAGGCGATTTCGGGGTTTTGGCAGAGCTTCTAAGTGGAGGTGATCAGGTCGGCCCGTACCGTCAGCGTAGAAAGGACTGATCTTGGCGATCGAACCGTTCTTGCCGGCTTCGACGGTGTCGGATTTAGCATAGACCAAGCCGGTGAGCGGGTTGATCTGAGGCTGAGCGTGAAGATAGTCCCAGCCGTGCGCGGGACTTGATTTGATCGAAATGAATCGCTTTGGCAAGATCGGATCGGTAGAGTTGACATTGATAACTATGCCGTTTTCTACCGAGTTGACGGTCGTTCCGCTGGGACCAACAAAACCGGTTCCTTCGTGAAAGTGTTGGCCTCCGTAGAAGCTGTATTGTCCATATGTTGCGAAAACGTCGGGTGGTTGCCCTGCAACCAAAAACGGTAGCGGCCTGCCCGTTAAGAGATTCCGCCCTTCAAACTCCTCGAGCGTCAGCGGACGTGTGCGGGGGATAGAGCGGGCCATGCCCGGTCCTCATGTTGTGTTGGGATGGTATATGCAGTAAGTCGGCTACTTCGGTTCGGCGATGGTGACGGTCAGGGGGTTCGACGTGAGCGCTCCGGTCCAGGCGTCCAGGCCGCCACCGTTCCCGGACTCGCCGCGGTCGTGGGGGTGAAAGTCGAGTTGTACAAACACGGGCGTCTTCCCCGTGAACCGCATCCGGGTCGTCTCCCCAAGCCGCTCCTCGAACACGGTGATCGTCCCGGTCACCGGCTTGCCGTCCTTCGACGTGGCGAACCGGTCCGGATCCGGGAGTGGACCGGGGCCGTCGTGGCCGGGTACGTTGAAGTTGACGTGCATCGTCTTCCCGCCCCTGTCCCTCCACCACCCGTGCAGCTCGACCTGCTGGCTACAGGCCGGGCCGAGGGTCGGCTTGAGGACGGTGAACGGGAGCCGGGGGCCGGTGTAGTCGATCGCCCAGTCCACCTTCAGCACCTGCCCGGTGTCGGTGTCCTCGATCCGGGCGTTGGAGATGGTCAGCTTGGCCCCGTTCCACCGCTGCTGGACGGCCGCCCGCCGCTTGAGCAGGTCGTCGTAGTCGGCCCCCACCGGCTCGGCCGGCGTGTCGGACAGGCCGACGGCGGCGAGGAACAGCACGCTCGGGGCCACGGCCACGCCCTCCGAACTTACCCCGACCACCCTAACGCCACGCCGCAACCGCGCCAACCCCCTCAACCGAAGAAATCCGCCCGGGCGACTCAACCGGTCGCCCCGGGGTCGGGGCCAGCAGGCTGGGGTCCGGGGGCGGCCATACACACCGCCGGAACCACCTCAAAAGATGAAGAGGGTAGGAGTAGTCGCCGGTCAGTCGGCGAAGTCTACCTTCACGATGTTCGAGAACAGGCGGCCCGTCCAGGCGTCCAGGTCCGGCTTCCCGTCCGTGTCCCGGAACGCCCCCCGGTTGATCGTCTCGTGTTCCAGCTGCACGTACAGCGGTTCGTCCTTGCCGAAATCCCTCCCCCGGCCGGAGGCCTTCACTAGCCACCCGAACGGGAGGTCGAGCCGGCCGGTCACGGGCTTGCCGTCGGCGACCGTGCCGAAGTCGTCCCGGGTCACGATGAGGGGGTTCGTGCTCAGGACCGACCGGAGGGTGAGCCACTTGGCCTTGTCTGCACCGCCGTCCCACTAGAAGGAGAGTTTCGTCCCCGCGGCCGTTGCCTGCCCGAAGCTGGGCTTCAGGACCGTGAACGGGGGCCGGGGGCCGTCGTAGTCGAACTCCCACTCGACCGAGAACCGGCGCTTGTCGCCCTCGCCAGCGACCGTCGGCTTGCGGATGGCCAGCTTCGCCCCGCTCTGGCGGACGTTGCTCCGCTCCGCCCGCTTGGTGGCCGCGGCGAGGCTGTCGTCCTCGTCCCCGGTGAGCGGCTGCGGCAGGTGTTGCCAGGCCGCACCAGCCACCGCGACCCCGAAGACGATGCCGACCACCGGCAAGCTCGCCGCGGCGAGCCGGTACTCGCGGGTCATGTCGGATTCTCGGGTTCGTTGGCGAGCGACTCATCCACCCTATTGCTGACCCATAACCGCGCCAACCCCGCAGGTCGGAGAAATCCGCCCGGTCGACTCGACCGGTCGCCCCGGTAGTGGCTGGCCGGCTGGGGCCCGGGGGCGGACATACCCACCGCAGGAACTACCCCGACGCCGGACGATCCCACAGGACAGTCCAAAAAATGAGTTGACTTCGCCCCGCGGGATTGTAGAGTACAGATGTACAATTCCGTCCGCCTCGGCGTCCGGCGGCGGTCGGGTGGGGAGGCCGCCGAGCATGAGCGGGTACCGTCATGCTCCGGCCGCCGCCCAACCGGTCTGCGGGCAACGAGATCGGTCGCGCCGGAGGGCCGAGCATGACCGCCCCGCCACGACCAGTTGGTGAGAGAACGCTAGGAATTCCAGCAAAAAGTGGTCGGAAGCGGCCGGTGAAAAAAGAGGGGGGAGGGGGGTCAGGCCATCCGGAGGGCGGCGTGGAGGGCCGCCCCGACCAGCCCGGCGTCGGCCCCCAGTTCGGCCGGCACGATCGGTAGATCACGGGACGACTCGGCCCAGACGTGCCGGCGGACCGCGTCGGTCAGTAGGTCCCAGTAGAGGCCGCCGGCGAGGCCCAGCCCGCCACCCACCACTACCGCCCCGGGGTCGAGGACGTTCACCAGCCAGCCGATGCCGCTCCCCAGGGCCTCGGCCGCGTCCCGGACCGCCCGGACCGCGTCCGGGTCGCCCCGGCCGGCGGCGGCCAGCACTTCCTCGGCACGGTCCGCCCCGACGGCCGCCGCCAGGGCCGGGCCGGACGCGACCTCTTCCAGCACCGCCCGGGCCCAGGCCCCGCACCCGGGGCAGTGGACGCTCACCGGCCCACTGGCCAGGACCAGGGCGTTGCCGCGGGCGCCGGCGTAGGGCCGGCCGTCCTGCACCAGGGCGGAGCTGATGCCTGTCCCGACCGTGACGTAAGCGAACACCGGGAACGACCGGCCGGCCCCGAACCGGGCTTCGGCCAGGGCCGCCGCCCGCACGTCGGCCTCGACCCACACCGGCCCGACCCCGGCGAACTTGGCGACGAGATCGACGCCCCGCCAGTCGACCCCGGCCCCGCTGGTGATCCGCCCGGCCGGGTCGACCAGCTCGGGGACGCCGAGGCCGACGCCGACGAACCGACCGCCGGCCGGCACCCCGTTCCGGAGGTCGCGGGCCATCCCGACCGCGTCGGCCAGGATGTCGGCGGGGTCGCGGCCGGCCCGGGTCGGGGTGCGGTGGTGGGCGACGACCTCGCCGGCCGGGAAGCGGATCAGCCCGCCGGCGATCTTCGTCCCGCCGACGTCGAGGCCGACGGCCCAGGAGTCGTCCGCCGGCATGGGTCACTCCGCCGGGCGGTAACGGTCGGCCGGGAGGCGGGCGGCCGCCGCGGCGTCCAGGAAGAGGTGGGCGTCGGGGTGGCATTGGAGCCACGACCCGGGGCACGATTCGTTCGGCGGGGTCACGACCGAATGATAGACCGCGTCGGCCTTGGCCGGGCCGAACGCCACCACCAGCACCCGCCGGGCCGCCAGGAGCGTTCCCAGCCCGAGGGTGACGCCCCGGTCGGGGGCGTACTCTCCGCCGAACCACTCGGTGTTGGCCGCGACCGAGGTGGGGGTCAGGTCGAGGACTCGGCCGGCCGAGTCCGGCCGGCTGCCCGGCTCGTTGAACCCGAGGTGGCCGTTCTTCCCCAGCCCCAGCACGACGGCATCAATGCCGCCTAGGTCGGCCAGCGTCCGCTCGTGTTCGGCGACCCCGGCCGCGGCGTCTTCGGTTCGGCTTCCGAGCCGATGGAATCGACCGGTCGGGACGCCCCAGGCGTCGGCCACCTCCCTCCGGAGCAGGTTGGCACACGTCCCCGGGTGTTCGACGGGGACGCCGAGGTACTCATCCAGCGTGAAGACGTGGAGGCGGTCGCCGACCGGTCGGCGGTCGGCGACGAGCCGGTACAGCTCCCGCGGCGAGTTCCCGCCGGCGACCACCAGCGTCCGGGCGCCGGCCAGCCAGCCGAGGAGGGCGTCGGCGGCCGCCCGGCTGGCGGCCGCGGCGCTCGGGTAGACGGCGACGTGCATCATTCGGCCACACCCCGGGCCAACGCCCGGATGTACACGGCGTTGCACCCGCAGCAGCCGCCGACGAACCCGATGCCCTCCTGCCTGGCCTGCCGGCCGAACGCCCGGAAATCGCGGCGGGACACCTGGATCGTCTCCAGGTCGTCCGGGAACTGCGGCAGCTTGGTGAAGCACGGGGTCTGGTCGGTGGTCCGGAAGGCCGACGGCTGGGCGGCGATCCCGGCCCGGCCGCCGACCGCGTCCCGCATCGCCCGCAGGATCGGCAGCATCCGGGCCGGCTCCTGCTCGCAGTTGGCCCCGACCAGCGCGGCCCCGCCGTCGGCCATCTGCCTCGCGCACTCGGCCGGGGAGTGGCCGTCGGAGCAGGCGTCGAGTGTCGGCCGAAAGCTCATGGTGGCGACGACCGGCAGCCCGCTCGCCGCGGCGCATTCGAGCCCGACCTTCATCTCGGCGAGGTGGAAGAACGTCTCCAGGATGAGGAAGTCGACCCCGGCCGCCTGGAGCAGGTCGATCTGCTCCTTGAGCAGGTCGCGGACGTGACCGGCCGCCCCCGGCCCCTCCCGCTCGAACAACTGGGTCCGGGAGACGCTGCCGGCCACGAGTGCGTCATCCCCGGCCACCTCCTTGGCTAGCCGGACGGCGGCCGCGTTGATCGCCTCGGTCTGTTCCCCGAACCCGGCCCGGCCGAGCTTCTCCCGGGTGCCGAAGAAGGTCAGGGCCTGGAGGACCTGGGCCCCGGCCGTCAGGAACTCGCGGTGCAGCCCCCGGAGGGCGTCCGGGTTCTCGACCGCCACCTCGGGGGTGAACTGGCCGCTCCCCTTGCCGGTCCCGACCTTCTCCCGGTCCGACCCGCTGTCGACGTAGCCCCGCCGCTCTAGCTCCAGCAGGTAGCCGCCGTCGCCGACGACGACGCCCCGCTTGACCCGGTCCAGGATCGACGCCGGCATTCGTGTGCCTCCGAAGAAGGTCGGACCCGCGTGCTCAGCCGCCGAACTCTTGCCGCGTGCGGTCGTGGACCCGGTGGGCCGCCTCGTCCGGGTCGGGGCCGCCGACCGCCGGCGGGTCGAACCGCGACCGCACGACCTTCGCCGCCCCGTCCCGGCCCGACTCGTGGGCGGCCAGCATGACCTCCAGGACGTGCCGGGCGTGTTCCGGGGTGACCACCGGCTTCGCCCCGGTCCGGACGCACTCGACCAGGTGCCGCAGCCCGTCCGCCCACGGCCAGTCCGGCTGCGTCTCTTTGAACACCTGCCAGCACCCGGCCGCGTTCCGCCACAGCTCGTACCCGTCCGGGTCCCAGTCGTCGCCGAGCATCTGCACCGTGCCCTCGGTCCCGTACACCTCCAGGGCCGGGGACCGGTACTGCTGCATGGTGAACCCGCTCGTCACCACCCCGAAGCAGGCCCCGCCGAAGTCGAGCAGCACCTGGGCGGTGTCTTCGACCCCGACCGGCAACGGCTTGCCGTTCACCAACCGCTCCGGGATCGCCGCCCCGGTCATCGCCGTGACCCGCTCGACCGGCCCGAGCCAGCCGGTCAGGGAGGTGACGTTGTAGCAGGCCAGGTCGAACACCGGGCCGCCGCCGGGCCGGTAGAACCACTCGCCCCACCACGGCCCGGACCACCCGTACCGGCCCCGGGCCAGGCACGGCCGGCCGGTGTCGCCCCGGCGGATGCGGTCGGCAATGGCCCGGTACGTCGGGCTGAGCGGCGTGAACGGGGCCGGCATCAGGAGGCCCGGCCCGCGGGCGGCCAGCTCGACCAGCTCGTCCGCCTCGGCGAGGGTCGTCGCCAGCGGCTTCTCGGCCAGGACGTGCTTGCCGGCCAGCAGGGCCGCCCGGGTGATCTCGAAGTGGGTCGGGGCCGGGGTCAGCACCACCACCAGATCGACATCCGGTGCCTCGACCAGTTCGCGGTGGTCGGTGACGAACCGGCGGACGCCGAGCCGGTCGACCACGAGGTCCCGCTGGGCCGGCCGGCCGCACGCCGCGACCACAACGGCCTCGCCCCGGGCGGCCAGCTTCTGGCACTCGGCCCAGTACGCCGACAGGACGTTCCCGCAGCCGACGATCGCGACCCGGACCGGGTTCACGGGCGGCTACTCCTTCCCGGTGAGCGGCCGGACCTTGATGTTCCGGAACCAGAGGAGGTCATTGTAGTCCTGCAAGCCGATGGGCCCGCGGGCGGCCCGGCCGTACCCCTTCCAGTCCTTGACGTGGGTGGCCGCCACCCGCTTCGTCCAGTCGTCCGAGCCGAACTCGTAGTCGGCCACCTTCTCGCCGTTCAGCCAGTGTTCGACGTGGTTCCCGCGGGCCACGATCCGCGCCCGGTTCCAGTACCCGACCGGCCGGGCGGCGTCCTTCGTCGGCGGGTGCAGGGCGTAGTTCGCCCCGTTCGCGTACGGGTTGTCGGTCCAGAAGGCGCTGTCGCGGATCTCGAACTCCGGGGCGTTCTCGTAGATGTGCTTGGTGTCCTCGGTGGCCCGGTAGAAGATGCCGCTGTTGCCGCCGTGCGACACCTTCCAGTCGACCGACAGCTCGAAGTCGCCGAATTGTTCGTCGGTGATCAGGTCGCCGGCCTTCGCCACCCGGACCAGCGCCCCGTCCCGGGCCTGCCACCCGGCCGGCACGTCCTTCTGCCGGTAGCCCCGCCAGCCCTTCGTGGACGTGCCGTCGAACAGGAGCTTCCAGCCGGCGGCCTTCTCCTCGTCGGTCAGGGTGTTCGTCGGCGGCTCCTGCATCGCCACCATAATCTCGGTCGGGATGCCCCGGATCGGCCGGAGCCGGACGTTCCGGAAGAACACCTCGGCCCCCTCGCACTGCAACTGGATGCGGCCTCGGCTGACCGGCTCCGTCTTCCCGTCCACCTCCCGGCGGATGTTCGTGAGCACCAGGTTGACGGTGCCGTTGACGACGTGGATGCCGGTGCTGCCGACGCAGATCAGGTCGAGGGTGTTCCACCGGCCCCGGGGCTTCTCGTTGTCGTCGCCGTTGAGGATGCCGACCTTCGTGCCGACGTACTTCTTGCCGCCCGGCCGGTACTTGATCGGCTCGTTCGGGTAGCGGCGCTTCCCCTCCGGGACATCTTCGCCCTCCACGTCCACGACGATCCGCTCGCCGTGGGTGCCGGGGACGCTCCAGAAGTCGCCGGTCTCGCCGCCTTCGAGGAGGCCGAACTCGACCGACTCCAGCCAGCCGGTGCCGGGGTTCGGGTCGCCGGAGGCGTGGTACAAGAGGCCGCTGTCCCGGGGCTGGTTCGCCCGCGGCGGGAACCGCTTCTCCCCCCACTTGAACTCCAGCCGGAGGTGGTAGTTCCCGTACTCCTTCGTGGTGCTGATACCGCCCAGGCCGTCGCCGGAGACGCGGAGGGCTGGGCCGCCGTCGACCTGAACGACTGAGAACACGCCCTTCGGGTCGCGGCCGACGCCGACCGGGCCCTTCCCGCCGACCGGGGTGCCGAGGCTGGTTTCCCAGCCGGCGAGGTCCCGGCCGTTGAACAGCGGCACCCAGCCGTCGTCCGCGGCCGGGGGGTCGGCCGCCGGGGCGGGCGGGAGTAGGAGCAAGGCGACGAGCCCGGCGGGCAGCAACCGCGACATGACGGGGAGTCTCCGGGGCGGCTGGGGTGAGTCTACCCGGGTCGGCCGGCGGCCACAAGAAGGCGGGCCGGGGCGATTCCCCCGGCTCGACCGGCCGACACCTCGACCCCCCGACGGCCGCCGGAGGTTACGGCAGTTGCACCGGCAGCCCGTCGTTGCGGATGCCCAGCTTGATGTACGTCGGGTGGTCGACGCTCTGGGGGACGAACCGGACCGACCCGTCGGCGAAGGCGAAGTTCGCCCCGCCGATGTGGTTCGACTTGAACCCGTCGTTCACGTTCCAGTTCTGCAGCCCCCGCCGGTCCGGCCCGCACCCCTGGTCCACGTCCCCGGACGGCCCGACCGGGTAGTTGATCGGCATCCGGACGCCCATGTGGGCCTGCCCGGCGTCGAACGACAGGAGCCCCCGGCCCTCGGTCGTCCCGTCGCCCCGGATCGTCGGGTTGCCGGCCCAGTACAGGTGCGGGTCCCCCTTGTCGATCAGCGTCTCCCCGATCATGAGGGTGTTCGAGGTCCCGTCCGTCACGTCGGCGAACCGCCTCGCCCCCTGCCAGTCGGTGGGGGTGACGGCGTAGCTGAGCATGCCGTTCACCGGCCAGCACGAGGTTCCCGGCAGCCCGATCGACCGCAGGTAGGCCGGGTCGCACAGGTTGCCGAACGGGTTGAACCCGCAGCCCGAGTCGCCCTGGTCGTGCAGCCCCTGGACGCCGACGTAGGTGCTGACCAGCATGTGGTGGTGGTTGCTCGACGGGCAGTGCTGGTACGGGAGGGCGGTCTTGGGCAGGACCCCGGCCGTCCGGGCCCGGGTGATGGTGTCGACGTTCGGCTGGCCGAGCCCGAACTGGGCGATCTGCCGGTACAGCGGCTCCTGCTCCATGTACGGCAGGACGTACAGGTGCCAGCTCCCCTGGTCGTGCTGCCACCCGCCGTCCCCCTCCCACCCGCCGCTGCTGCCCCAGTTCGACCCCAGCTTCCCGCCCGGCGGGAACTTCCCGGCCCCGTCGTGGTGGCTGTGCACCGCCAGGGCGAGCTGCTTCAGGTTGTTCTGGCAGCTCATCCGGCTGGCCGCCTCCCGGACCTTCTGGACGGCCGGGAGGAGCAGCCCGATCAGGATGGCGATGATGGCGATCACCACCCGCAGCTCGATCAGGGTGAAGCTTCTCGCGCGGGGCCACCGGAATTGGTAGCGCGTGACCGGCATGAAGCACCTCCTTCGGAGGAATCCGGTCGGGACGGGGTCACGGCCCACCGGGATGTCGGCCGGCCGATGGCGGGGTTCTGTCACACGCTGCGGCGGGGGGAACTTGGTATCCTTAATCAATTTTTGTGTGATGTTTATGATTCTTCCGCGGTCGAGCTACGAAGCCGGAAGGGGCTACCGCCCGAAACGCTCAACCCCTGCGACGCACGCCGGGACCGACCCGGTGTCGGCTCGTGCGGCCGGTGCGTGGCCCGGGCCGATCGTTTCGGTAACACTGACGGGAGCCGTCCGTCCGGGAGTCCGCCATGCGCGTCCCCGCCGTCCTCGTCGCCGCCTTGGTCGGTACTTCTTCCGGTTCCCTTCTTCCCCCGCTCCGCGGTGTCGACCCCCCGGCGGGTCGGCACCGCGTGCCGGACGGGTTTGTCATCGAACAGGTGGCGGGCGAATCCGAAACCGTGTTCCCGATGTTCGCCTGCTTCGACGACCGCGGCCGGCTGTTCGTGGCCGAGTCGTCCGGCCTCGACCTGTACGCCGAACTCGCCGCCCAGACCCGCACGTGCCGGGTGCGGGTGCTGGAAGACCGGGACGGCGACGGCCGGTTCGAGACCTCGACCGTCTTCGCCGACAAGCTGGTCTTCCCGATGGGGCTGGTCTGGCGGGCCGGGAAGCTGTACGTCGCCGACCCGCCGGACCTGGTGACGTTCGAGGACGCCGACGGGGACGGCCGGGCCGAGAAGCGGACGGTGATCCTCTCCGGGTTCGGGCATAGGGACAACGGCAGCCTGCACGGCCTGGCGTTCGGCCCGGACGGGTGGCTGTACCTGACGATGGGCAGCCCGGACGGGTACAAGCTCCGCCGGGCCGACGGGTCGGTGCTGACGGGCGAGAGCGGGGCGCTCATCCGCTGCCGGCCGGACGGGTCGGACCCGGAAGTCGTTTGCCGCGGGTTCGTCAACCTCGTCGAGGTCGCCTGGACCGCCCGGGGCGAGGCGGTCGGCACCGACAACTGGTTCCGGGACGTGAACGCCCGGGGGAGTGGCGGCCTGCGGGACGCCCTGGTCCATCTGACCGACGGCGGGCTGTACCCGTACTGGCGAGAGGTCGGCACGCCCCAGCCGGTCACCGGCGACCCGCTCGGGCCGGTGTCGCTGGTCCCGGCGTTCGCCCTGAGCGGGCTGGCCCGGTACGAGGGGGCACAATTCCCGCCCGAGTTCCGCGGCAACCTGTTCACCGCCCAGCACAACAGCCGGGCGGTCGGCCGGCACGTCCTCGTCCCCGACGGGTCCACCTACCAGGCGAAGGACCTGCCGCTCGTCACCAGCGACGACCCCGACTTTCACCCGTCGGACGTGCTGGAGGACGCCGACGGCAGCCTGCTGGTGGTGGACACCGGGAGTTGGTACGTCCACCACTGCCCGACCGGGAGCATCCGCAAGACCCGGGCGGCCGGCGGCATCTGGCGGGTCCGGCGGGCCGGGGCCGAGCGGCCGAAGGACCCGTGGGGGCTGAAGGTCGATTGGGGGAGGGTTCCGCCGGAATGGTTGTGCGGGCTGCTCGCCGACGCCCGCCCGGCCGTCCGCGAGCGGGCCAAGCGGACGCTCGCGGCCCGGGGCCGGGCCACCGTTCCGGGGCTGGCGGAGGCGTTGGGGAAGGCGACCGACACCGCCGCCCGGCAGGAGGTCATCTGGACGCTCGGCCAGATCGCCCACCCGTCGGCCCTGCCGCCGCTGCGGCTGGCACTCGGCCATGCCGATCCGGACACCGTGGCCACCGCCGC
>JAIEQN010001156.1 GCA_019747685.1 Gemmataceae bacterium | reverse complement strand
CCCGCTCGCCCGGCAATCCCGCCTTGTGCCGTCACTTCCTGCCGCGGTACACTCCCCCCGCAACCTCCGCGGACTCGCACCGGCACGGACGCCGATGACCGACCCCGACCGCCTCCGCCCGTGGGAACGGGCCGCCCTCGCCGCCTTCGGCCTGCTGGCCGCGGCGTTCGGGGTGCTGGTCGAGGTCCGGTCGGCGTTCGGCGACACCCGCCGGACCGACCTCGGGGTGTACACCCGGGCCGGGTGGGCGGCCCGGAACGCCCTCGACCCCTACGCCCACGTCGACGACCGGGGCTGGCACTACTGCTACCCGCCGCCGTTCGCCGTCCTGATGATCCCGCTGGCCGAGCCGCATTCCCCACCCCCGCAGGCCGGCTACCTGCCGTTCCCGGTGTCGGTCGCCGTCTGGTACGCGGTGTCGGTCGGCTGCCTGGCGTATGCCGCCCACGCGTTCGCCGGGGCGGTCCTGCCCGACGCCCCCCGCGGCGGCCGGCGGTGGTGGTACGCCCGGGCGGTGCCGGTGTACGCCTGCCTCGGCGGGGTCGGGCACACCCTCGGCCGGGGGCAGGTGAACCTGCTCGTCGTCGCCCTGGTCGCCGCCGCCTTCGCGGCGTCGGTAAAGGGCCGGCGGTACGCCTCCGGGGCGTGGCTGGCCGCCGCCGCGACGGTCAAGGTCATCCCCGCCCTGTTGTTCGCCGACCCGCTCGTCCGCCGGGACTGGCGGGCACTCGCCGGCGGGGCGGCCGCCGCGGTCGTGCTGCTCGGCGTCGTCCCGGCGGTCGTCTGGGGGCCGGCCGCGGCGGTCGGGCTGAACCGCCGGATGGCCGAGGTCGTGCTGACCCCGGCCCTGTCCGCCGGCGGCGACCGGTCCCGGGCCGAGGAGCTGCACGGGGCCAGGGCGACCGACAGCCAGTCCGCCCGGGCGGCCGTCCAGGCCTGGCTCTACCCGGACCGGGAATCCCGCCCCGACCGGCCCGACCCGCGGGCGTCGGCCGCCCACTGGCTGAGCGGCGGGCTGATGCTCGGGCTGACCGCCTGGGTCGGCGCCCGCCGGCTCACCCCGGCCCCGGCCGACCGGCTCGTCTACCTCGGCTGTCTGTGCGCCCTGATGCTCCTCCTGACCCCGGTGTCGCACATGCACTACTACGCCTTCGCCCTGCCGCTGGCGGCCGGGCTGTGGCTGCGGTCGCTCTCGCTCCGCCCCGGGGCGGTGTGCGGCGACGCCCGGACGCTGGCCGTGCTGGTCGCCTGGGGCGTCCTCACCGCCGTGCCGCTCCTCCCCGGGCCGGTGTTCGACCGGCTCCGCGAGTGCGGCCTCGGCCCGGCCGCCACCGTCGCCCTGTGGGCGTTCGGGCTGGCCGTCGTCGGCCGCCCGGCCCCGCTCCTCGCCGCCGCGGAACCCCACCGACGGCCCTTCCCCCTTCCCACCCTTGCGGCCCGGAGGCCGACCCGATGACCCCCGCCCCCGGCGACCGCCGGCTGTACCGCTGGGAGAAGGCCGGGCTGGCGGCCTTCGCCCTGCTCGTCCTGGCCTACGGGGTCGTCACGGAGATCCGGTCCGCCTTCCTGACCTTCCAGCGGACCGACTTCAACGTCTACGCCCACGTCGGGTGGGCGGTCCGCAACGGGGAGAACATCTACGGGACGACGACCGACGGCGGGCTGCACTACACCTACCCGGCCCCGTTCGCCCTCTTCATGGTGCCGTTCGCCTACCCGCCCCCGGCGGCCGGCCCGAACGACGGGTCGTACCTCCCGTTCGCGGCGTCGGTGGCCATCTGGTACGTCCTGAGCGTCGTGTTCCTGGCCTGGGCCGTCCACCTGTTCGCCGGGGCGGTGCTGCCGGACGCGGCCCGGGGGTCGCGGCGGTGGTGGTACGCCCGGACGGTGCCGGTCTACGCCTGCATCGGCGGGGTCGGGTTCAGCCTCGGCCGGGGCCAGGCCAACCTGATGCTGGTGGCCATCGTGGCGGCGGCGTTCGCGGCGGCCGTCCGGGGCCGGCGGTATGCGTCCGGGGCGTGGCTGGCGGCCGCGGCCGTCATCAAGCTGATCCCGGCCTACCTGTTCCTGTACCCGGCGGCCCGGCGGGACTGGCGGGCGGGCGTCGGCGTCGCGGCCGGCCTGGTCGTCGGCCTGGGGGTGATCCCGGTCGCCTTCTGGGGGCCGGAGAAGGCCCTGGCCCACCACGAGTGGTTCGTCCGGTACGTCGTCTTGGCCGGGACCCGGGGCGACGGCGACCACCCGCTCGGCAAGGACCTGACGCAAACCACCGCGACCGACAGCCAGTCCTTCCAGGCGGCCATCCACCACGTCCTCCACGCCGACAAGGAGCGGGTGTTCCGGCCGCCGCACGCCAGCCGGGAGACGCGGCTCGCGCACTGGGCGATCGTGGCCGTCCTGACCGGGGCGACCCTTTGGGCGACCCGCCGGCGGCTGACGGACGCCCCGGCCGACCAGCTCCTGTTCCTCGGGGCGCTGTCGGCCCTGATGACCCTGGCGACGCCGGTGTCGCACATGCACTACTACGCCTTCGTCTTGCCCCTGACGGCCGGGGTGTGGCTGAAGGGCGTGTCGCTGCGGCCCGGGGCGGCGGTGGCCGGCCCGGGGGCGACCGCGGCGCTGGTGGTGTGGGGCCTGTTGACCGCCCTGCCGCTGTTCCCCGGCCCGTTCTTCGAGCGGGTCCGGGAGTGCGGCCTCGGGGCCGCGGCGACGGTCGGCCTGTGGGCCGTCGGGCTGGGTCTGATGGGCCAGACCGGGCGGGCCGCGGTGGCGACGGCGCCGGGGCCGGTGCCGGCCCGCAAGGCGGCGTGACCCGCTGACGAGCCGGAGGGCGATGGCGGAGGCCGCGGCCGCTCCCCCCTCCCCTTGGGGGCTGTGTCGAAACCGTTCGGCGGACGGAACAGGGGGCGGACGCCCGCGCCCGCCAGAACAGGAGCGGTGCGCGACAGAGCACCCTTGAGGGCGAGGGGGAACGAGCCCCCGCCCGCCGGGCCGCGTCACAGGGACTTGATGCACACCACCCCGGCGACCACCAGCCCCGCCCCGAGGACCCGCCCGGGGGTGAGCGGGGCCGGGGCCAGCCCCATCAGGGCGAAGTGGTCGAGCGCCAGCGAGCACAGGAGCTGCCCGGCGACCACCGCGGCGATGAACACGGCGGCGGTGAGCTTGCCCGGCCCGACCAGGCTCGCCCCGGCCAGCACGATCACCGCCCCGAGCGGCCCGCCGACCCAGTTCCACCACTCCGTCTGCCGCAGCTTCGCGGCGTCCGGGACCGGCGGGCGGACCAGCAGCATGACCGCCACGGCCGTCAGGACGGTGCCGCAGATGGAGAAGAAGGCGGCGTACTCGGGGCTGCCGAGGTTGTGCCGGAACCGGCCGTTGGCCGACGCCTGGAGGGCGATGCAGGCCCCGGCCCCGGCCGCCAGCAGGGCGAAGACGGTGGTGTGGGTCATGGGGGAGAGTGTACGACCCGGCCGGTTGCGGCCCGGGCCGGCGGCCGGGTATGATGCGGGTGAGGTCCACGCCCGACCGGAACTCGCTCGATGCCCGACGGGGTTCTACCGACGCTCCGGCTGGCCGTGCTGTGCGGCCGGGTTGCCTACGACGGGGACGGCCGGGTCGTGGCCCTGCTCGACCCGCTCACGGTGGTCCATGTTCCGGCCGCCTGGTCCGAACCGGTCCCCGTCCCGGGTGTCCTCTACCTGCAACTGGCCGGGGCGATCGGGACGGTGAGCCTGACCGCCGAGGTGCGGGAGGTCGGGGCCGAGGACGAGGTGCGGTACGAAACGTCGCCCCTCCTGGTCGCGTTCGACGCCGGCGACCGGGACCTACCGTACACGGTGGTCATCGACTTGGCCGGGCTGGCGTTCCCGGGGACGGGGCTGTACGAGGTGTTCGTCCGGTCCGACGGCGCGTCCCTGCACGACCCGGAGGAGGCCATCCCGGTCCCGTACCCGCCGGTCCGGGTCGCGGTCTACCAACTACCGGCGGACGAACCGGGAGGGGGCGACGATGGCGACGAATCCTGACCCGATGCGGGACCGGCCGCGGCCGGCGCTCCGGTTCCCGTCCCGCCCGGCCATCCGCGGCACCTGGACCTTCCGCAAGGTCGAGCCGGTCCACCTGAAGCTGACGCTCACCCTGCCGCCGGACGCCGACGAGGCGACGGCCGGGGCGGTGATGGCCAAGTTGGGCGAACTGGTCGCCGAGTTAAGCGCCGCCGACGTGACCGCCGGCGGGAAGGGGTTCCGGGTCGACATCGGGCGGTCCGGCCTGCGGCCGGGGCCGGCGGTCGAGCTGGTGCTGGTGCCGAACCACCTCCGCGGGGCGGTCGAGCGGCTGAAGCGGGCGGCCGACCTGCTGGCCCGGTCCGCCGGCGGCCCGGTCGTCGTCCGGGTGGCGACCGACGCCGACCCCGAGACGCCGCTGTACCAGACCGCCGCCTGAGGGCCGTTACGCCCCGTTCCGGTCGGCGTCCCGGGGGTCCAGGTGGACGTGCGGGCTGACCCCCTTCCCGCCCCGCAACTCGATCACCCGGTCGGCCCGCCCCTGGGTCAGGTACGCCGTCAGGTCGACGCCCATGTCCCGTAGCGCCGCCAGGTGCTGCCGCTGGCGGTCGTCGGCCAGCCGCCGGACCTCCACCCCGGCCTCCGCGTCCCGCCGGCGGGCATCCCGGGCGGCCGCCCGGTCGGCCTCCTTCGCGGACCGCTCGGCCTCCTGCCGCTTCCGGGCCAGGTCGATCTCGGTCTCGACCTCGACCGCCTGCTCGGTCCGCCGGCGGGCCGCCCGGTTCATCTGGGCGTTCAACTTGTAGTCTTCGAGCCCCTGGGCCTGCTCCTCGGTCGCCCGCTCCAGTTGCAGCTTGGTCCGCGACTCGATCGCCTGGTCGTGCATCGCCTGGAGCCGGTCGGGCGCGCCGTACCCGCGGTACACCACCTTGTTGACGCGGTAGCCGTTCTGGGCCGCCCGGGCGGTCAGCTGCCGGTAGGCGTCCAGCTCGTTCAGCTTGCCCGTCTCGTGCTTGAACTCCTCGAACGTCCGCCGGCCGCAGAAGTCGACCACCTCGGACGTCGCCGCGTTGATGAAGTCGCCGATCGGGTCGTGGGTCGTCTCCAGCATCCGGTCGATGTACTGCGGGTCGGGCACGCCCGCACCGAGGGTGGCTGCGGCGATGGCCCTCAGCGGGGTCTCCTCACAGGTGCCAGGACGGCAGGGTCGCGACCATCAGTTCCAACACCGTCAGAAAAGGTCTGCCGGTTGCCCGGGCGTGGGTGTCCAGGTGACTGTAGACCTCGACCGCGAAGGGGTACTCGGCCGGAGAGTTGACCGGGTTGCCCCGCGGGTATGGGTACTCCGGGTTCGGCTTCCCGACCTTGTCCGCGATCGACGGGGCTAAGTCCTCCATCGCACCGACTACCGGCTGGGCCGCCCCCAGCCACCGGGTCAGGTCGCCGACCGACGCGAACCCGAGAGCGGTTGAGGCCGCCGGGTTACGAGGCAGGTCCCGGGCGAACAGCCGGAACGCCGCATGGCCGGTCGGTGCGGCCCCGTCCGGGTAATACGCCTTGGCCAGCTTTTCGGTACACATCTGCAAGTAATGCAACTCATGGCAGACGGGTAGCCGGGGAACCGAAACCCCGAGCCGGGCCGCCAACCAGCGCCGCCACGGTCGAACACCTTGCGGGGTCGCCTGCCGGATGTAGCCGAACGCGGCCCGGTCGGACGATGCCTGCTTGTGAAACGCCCGCTGGCGTGGGGTCACGGCGCCCTCCGCCCGACCCGGACCCGGTCCTTCAACGACCATCCCGACGGCAGGACGACCCGCCCCTGTTGGATCCCGCCCCACTGGTCCGGGGTGATGTCCGCCGCAAGTACCCGGTACGGTAGCTTCGAGATCGCGGGCGTCATGCTCCGCGGGATGACCGCGTCGTCGTCCGGGTCGGGGTACAACTTCTCGTTGACCTCCAGCAACCGGACCTCCTGCTCCGGCGAGCCGGACGGCAGGTAGATGACCTCCTGGAGATGGGGGTCGAGCCCCAGGTGTTGCTTGGCCAACCAGACCGCAAACCCCGCTTTTTCCCCGCCCCCCAAGGCGGCTCGCCGACCGGTGGCCCGGGCCAACACCTGTTCCAGGTCGTCGGGCGAGAGATTCTGCAGTGCTTCGGTAGACACGCAGCCCTCCACGGCCAACGCCCTGGGGTTTAGTGTAGTGACCACCCACCGCTCTTACTTCCCGCTCATCAGCCGGGCGACCTCGGCGCAGTCCTTGTCGCCCCGGCCGCTGAAGCAGACCACGACCACGTCGTCCTTGTCCCGGGCCGCGGCCGCCCGCATCCCCTCGACTACCGCGTGGGCCGTCTCCAGGGCCGGCAGGATGCCCTCCAGCCGGCCGCACAGGTGGAACGCCTCCAGCGCCTCGGCGTCGCTGACACTACAGTACCGCACCCGGGCCGAATCTCGCCAGTAGCTGTGCTCCGGCCCGACCCCCGGGTAGTCCAGCCCCGCGCTGACCGAATGCACCGGGGCCGTCTGCCCGTCGTCGTCCTGCAACACGTAGCTGAAGCTGCCGTGCAGCACGCCCGGCTTCCCGTGGCCGAGCGTCGCCGCGTGGCCGCCGAGGGTGTGGCCGTGCCCGCCGGCCTCGACGCCGACCAGCTCGACGTTCTCGTCGTCGACGAACGGGTGGAACATCCCGGCCGCGTTGCTCCCCCCGCCGACGCACGCCACCACCACGTCCGGCAGGTGGCCGAACTGGGCCAGCGACTGCTCCCGGGTCTCCCGCCCGATGACCGCCTGGAAGTCCCGGACCATCTGCGGGAACGGGTGCGGCCCCACGACCGACCCGATGATGTAGTGCGTACCCTCGACGCTGCTCATCCACTCCCGCATGGCCTCGTTGGTCGCGTCCTTGAGGGTCCGGCTGCCGCTCTCGACCGGGAACACCTCGGCCCCCATCGCCCGCATCCGGAAGACGTTCAGCTCCTGCCGGCGGATGTCCTCGGTGCCCATGTACACCCGGCAGGTCAGCCCGAACAGCGCCGCCGCGGTGGCCGTCGCCACCCCGTGCATCCCGGCCCCGGTCTCGGCGATCACCCGGCCCTTGCCCATCCGCTTGGTCAGCATCGCCTGGCCGAGGGCGTTGTTGATCTTGTGGGCCCCGGTGTGGTTCAGGTCCTCCCGCTTCAGGTAGACCCGGGCCCCGCCGGCGTACTCGGTCAGCCGCCGGGCGAAGTACAGCCGGCTCGGCCGGCCGACGTAGTCGTTCAACAGCCGCGTGAACTCGGCCTGGAACGCCGGGTCGGCCTGGGCCTCCCGGTACGCCCGGTCGAGCTGGTCGAGGGCGGCCATCAGCGTTTCGGGGACGAACCGCCCGCCGTACGGGCCGAACCGCCCGCGGACGTCGGGGACTTGGGAGACGACGGCCATAAGAATATCACCGCGGAGGACGCAGAGGGCGCCGAGAAGAGATTGTACCAGGGCCGGCCGGGGTTCGCGCCGGCCCCCGGACCCGCCATAATCCCCTCTGTCTTCCTCCGCGTCCTCTGCGTCCTCCGCGGTGAAATCCCGATGCCCGAGCTGCCGGAGGTAGAAACCGTCGTCCGGGACCTCCGCCCCGCGGCCGTGGGGCGGCGGGTGGTGGCCGTGCGGCACGGGGCCAAGCGGCTCCGCAAGCCGTGGGACCCGGCCTGGAACGCGGCCCTGGCCGGGGCGACGGTCGAGGCCGTCCGCCGCCGCGGCAAGTGGATCGTCTTCGAGTTGTCCGGCGGCCCCCGCCTCGTCGTCCACCTCGGGATGACCGGCCAGCTCACCGCCGCCCCGGCCGCCGCCCCGGAGCCCGACCACCTGCACCTGACCCTCGCCCTGTCCGGCGGGACCGAGCTGCGGTTCCGGGACGTGCGGCGGTTCGGGTCGGCCGCCCTCCACCCGGACGAGGCCGCCGTCGAAGCCCTCTTCGCCGACCTCGGGCCGGAGCCGTTCGGGCTCGACCCCGGCTACTTCCGCGATGCCCTCGCCGGCACCGCCCGGAACCTCAAGGCGGTGCTGCTCGACCAGCGGGTCGTGGCCGGGGTCGGCAACATCTACGCCGACGAGGCCTGTTCGCTGGCCCGGCTCCACCCCGGCCGGCGGGCCCTCTCGCTCACCCGGGCCGAGGCCGACCGGCTCCGCGAGTCGGTCGAGGCCGTCCTGGCGGCGGCCGTCGCCGGCCGCGGCTCCACCATCCGCGACTACGTCGGCGGGTCCGGCCTCCGCGGCGAGTTCCAGCACGCCCACCGGGTGTACGGCCGGGCCGGCCAGCCGTGCGGGACCTGCGCGACCGCCATCGAATGCGTCCGGCTGGCCGGCCGGTCGTCGCACTACTGCCCCAGGTGTCAGAAATCTCACCACGAAGGCACGGAGATTACACGGAGGGCCACCAAGAAAACCGGTTGATGATTCGTCTTCTCTGTGGCCCTTTGTGTGATCTCCGTGCCTTCGTGGTGAACTCTTCCCATGTCCTACCGCGCCTTCAAGCGGCTGTTGGGCGAGACCAACCTGGAGCGGAAGGCCCGGTTCCTGCTCGGGTCCGGGGTGCTGGTGCTGATGACCGGCAGCTTCTGGGTGTACGCCCGGCAGACCGAGGACCTGGCCTACGACCAGCTCGCCACCACCGGCCGGGCCCTCATCTCCCACATCCTGGCCACCCGGCACGTCCAGGGGGCCGAGCAGGTGGCCGCCCTCGAGGCCTTCCAGACGCTCGCCGTGTCCAAGTGGCCGGACGAGCTGCGGGACTACAACTACCGGCTGATCAAGCACACCCCGTCGGCCGACCCCCGGGCCAAGTACGACCTGTCCAACGAGCCCGAGTTCAAGCCCGACCCGGACGACATGGCCCCGCTCAACCGGTTCTGGGAGGACCCGGCCCGGGCCGAGTACAGCCGGGCCGTCCCGAAGGAGAGCGCGTTCTACTACTACGGGGCCATCCGGGCCGGCCCGGGCTGCCTCGGCTGCCACACCGACCCGGCCAAGATGGGCACCCCCGGGAAGCCCCGCCCGGACCTCACCCGCCCGGACCTGAAGGACGGCGACCTGATGGCCGTCGTCCGCATCCGCCTGTCCACCCGGGTCATCGAGGAGGGGTTCCACGCCAACCGGGCCCTGCTCCTGTCGTTCGCCATCGGCACCTCGCTCCTCATCATCGCCGGCAGCTACCTCATCATCCGGTACGTCATCGTCAAGCCGGTCAACCACCTCAAGGCCGTCGCCGAGGCCATCGCCGGCGGCGAGCTGAACGTCCGCAGCGAGATCCAGACCGGGGACGAGTTCGAGGACCTCAGCCACGCCTTCAACCGGATGCTCCGGAACCTGACCAACACCCAGGACCGGAACAAGAAGCTGATCGCCGACCTGGACCGGAAGGTGGACGAGCTGGCCCGGGTGAACATGGCCCTGTACGAGAACAACCGGCTCAAGGGCGACTTCCTGGCCACCATGAGCCACGAACTCCGCACGCCGCTGAACAGCATCATCGGGTTTAGTGAGGTGTTGTTGGCGGCCGCCAACCTCACCGAAAAACAACACCGCTACGCCGGCAACATCATGACCGGCGGCAAGCAATTACTGGCGCTCATTAACGACATCCTGGAGCTGGCGAAGTTGGAGGCCGGGAAGATGCGGCTGCACCCGGAGGTGGTGGCGGTCGCGGACGTCTGCGACCACGCCGCGGCCATGTTCCGCCAGCAGGCCGAGAAGAAGAACCTGGAACTCCGGGTGCAGGTCGAGCCGGACCTGCCGGCCGCCCGGCAGGACCCGGGGAAGCTGCACCAAATCCTGACCAACCTCCTGTCGAACGCGGTGAAGTTCACCCCGGAGGGCGGGCGGGTGACGCTCAAGGCCGCCGCCGACGGGGCCGACCTCGTCTTCACCGTGACCGACACCGGGGTCGGCATCGCCCCGGACGAGCAGGGGCTGGTGTTCGAGAAGTTCCGGCAGGGGGCCAACCCCCTGACCCGGGAGCAGGGCGGCAGCGGGCTGGGGCTGTCGATCGTCCGGGAGCTGGCCAAGCTGTTGGGCGGGGACGTGGCCCTGCACAGCGACCTCGGCCGGGGCAGCACGTTCGCCGTCCGCGTCGCGGCCCGGCTGCCGGACGAGCCGCTGTTGGACTTCGAGCTGTCCGACGAGTCCGGCCCGGCCCCGCAGCCGCACCCCGAGCCGGTCGGGTGACGGGCCGGGCCGGGGTCAGGCCCGGGTTCGACTGGCGGCGCCGTGCACCCGCGGGTCCTGCGTCGTCATCGGACCGGGATGATGATCTCGACGGACCTCGGGCCGGTCCGACGGAACGTCCCGCCGAGGCGCTGCACGAAGCGGTCCATCTCAAGAATATTCTCGTTTCCGACGGCATGACCAATGATTTTGAGTTCCGTGGCGCCGGCCGCCTTGGCCTCCTGGATGAGGCTCCGGGCGAGATTCATGACCGGCCTAACATCGATAGTCGTCTCGCCTTTCTTCCTGTTGGGAATAGTTGTATCGAAAATGCCGTAGATATTGCGCTCGAACGTCCGGCCTTTGAGGGCCTTGTCGCCGGTGATCCGGTACTTCCCCACCATCTCGCCGACCGGTTCCCCGGGGCGCATCCGCGCGGTGACGGCGTCGTCCGAGACCGGCTGCGGAACGCCGCCCGTGTCCGCCGTCTGCCTCGCGGTCGTGCCCCGCAGCGGGCTGCCCGGCAGCGGGCTGCCGGGCAGCTTCGTACTGCTCTTACTAAAGGCGTTGATGGAAGTTTTCCACGCCCCCGCCCCCGCCGCGTACATCCCCAGGATGGAGGCGTGGGCCCCCGCCACCTGGAGCAGGCGGTACAGGTCTTGTAGCTCCTTGGTTTGATACCTCAGCCCGTTCTTATACTTAATGATGTTCGGCGTAAGTTGCTCGTGGAAGTAGGGTTGGCCGCCGCGGACCGGGTAGACCAACCCGGTTTTTCGCTTCAGGTAGGTCGGGGTTGGGATGGCCCGGACGTTGCCGCCGACGGAGAAGTTCCCCACCTCGTCGAGTACGAAATACTCGGAACTGCCGTTCTTGTAGTTCACGACCATGACGTTGAAGCGGTCATACGTCACATTTTCCCACGTCGTTCCATCCACGGAATAGCCGACCGCGCCCTTGATGTTCGCGTCGAAGTAGTTGTTGACGAACTCCGGGTCCGTCCGGATGTCCATGCACCGGGTCTTTTCCGGCTCCCCTTCGTACTCCAGCACGAATTGCTTTTGGGCGGGGTCACAGGCCGATTCCCGCGTCACCCGGCCCGCGCCCGCGGCGGCGGGCTTGGGGGGCCCCAGCATGTCGATGATCTGCTCGGGCTCGCCGAACTCGGCCAGGGCGTCGCGCATGGTCTGGAGGTACGCCCGCTTCGCGTCGCCCTCGAAGAAGCGGATTTTGACGGTGAACTCCTGCTGGTGGACGGGGTCCAAGATGCCCCGCTTCCGGAGCCGGGCCCTGTCCTTCAGCCCCAGCGAGTACGCGTACTTCTTGTCCTCCCGCCGCCGCCAGTTGAGCTTGAGTGCGTCTTCGGCGTCCGATTGCTCCTCGATCTGCTCGGACGTGACCGCGGCCTCCGCCTCCGCTTCCGCCACGGCGGCGGCCCGCGCGGCGTCCGGGTCGGGGGCGCGGGGCTGCCGCTGGACCACCGCCGCGCCCCCGCCCTGCTGGACCACGTGGGCCAGCTCGTGCGCCAGCAGCCGCCCCCCCTCGCCGGTCGACGGCGTGTACCCGCCGGCCCCGAACACCACGTGGTTTCCGACCGTGTACGCCCGGGCGTTCACGTCCCGCGCCGATTGCTCGGCCGCCGCGTCGGTATGCACCCGCACGCGGGAGAAGTCGTGCCCGAAGCGGGGCTCCATGAAGGCCCGGGCCGCCGGGTCCAGCGGCCGGCCGGGCGAGGCCGGCAGGACCAGCGACGAGTCGGCCGCGCGGGCCGAGAGCCAGAACAACATCAAGCAGGTTGTACTGGCTACCCACAGCTACCAC
>JAIEQN010000922.1 GCA_019747685.1 Gemmataceae bacterium | reverse complement strand
TACTGGGGGGGGGGCGACCCCCCCGCTCGGCCCCCCCGCGCTCTGGGGGGTCCCCCCCCCCGCTCGGTTGCTTCATGACCCCGCGCACGAATCGGATAGCGGCCCGTCCCGGCTCCCCCGTATCGTGACCGGCGGAGGTGGCCCATGCCGGTCCCGGCGGCCGACGACGGGGCGGTCCCGATCGTCGCCGAGCTGTGCCTGTTCATCCGGGCCCACCCGGACGCCCGGCCCACCCTGGCCGCCCTGGCCCGGCGGGCCGGGATGAGTCCCGGCCACCTCCAGCGGGTGTTCAAGCGGGTGGCCGGGGTCAGCCCCCGGCAGTTCGCCGACGCCTGCCGGCTCGACCGGCTCAAGGCCGGGCTAAGGGAGGGCGAGGACGTGACGACGGCGCTGTACGCGGCCGGGTACGGGTCGAGCAGCCGGCTGTACGAGCGGGCGGCGGGCCAGCTCGGGATGACCCCGG
The DNA here is from genome assembly GCA_019747685.1 of Gemmataceae bacterium. Lineage (GTDB taxonomy): Bacteria > Planctomycetota > Planctomycetia > Gemmatales > Gemmataceae > Urbifossiella. The sequence goes on along the minus strand of JAIEQN010000922.1, from coordinate 11,529 downwards.
GGACCTACCGGAAGGGCGGCCCGGCCGAGGTGATCCGGTACGCCACGGCCGGGTGCGACCTCGGCCGGGTGGTCCTGGCGGCGACGGCCCGGGGCGTCTGTGCGGTCAGCCTCGCGGACACGGACGACGAGCTGGCCGGGTTCCTGGGGGCCGAGTTCCCGGCCGCCCGGCTCGACCGGGACGACGCCGGGCTGCGGGGCTGGCTGGAAGAACTCCTGCGACACCTGGCCGGCGACCAGCCGCACCTCGGGCTGCCGCTGGACGTGCGGGCGACGGCCTTCCAGCGGCGGGTGTGGGAGGAACTCCGCCGCATCCCCTACGGCGAAACCCGGACCTACGCCGAGGTGGCGGCGGCGGTCGGGTCGCCGGCCGCGGTCCGGGCGGTGGCCCGGGCGTGCGCCACCAACCCGGCGTCGGTGGTCATCCCGTGCCACCGGGTCGTCGGGTCGGACGGCAAGCTGACCGGCTACCGCTGGGGCCTGGCGAGGAAACAGAAGCTGCTGGAGCGGGAGCGACCGGTGTGCGAGCCGGGGGCGTGAGCCTGGCGAGCCGGGAGCGTGAGCGACCGGAGACGGAAGCTCCGGTCGCTCACGCTCCCGGCTCGCCAGGCTCACGCCCATTCGTGCCTTTGTGGTAAATTCCACCGTCCCAACCGGTACCGCCGATCGCCCCTCTCACCCGGCTCTCACCGGCCGCCGCTGGTGGGGCCGGCCGAACACGCCTAAAATTGGCGGCGTAGGCAACCTGTACCCGCCGCGCCGGTCGTGACGCTGCCATTTCCGGCCGGCCGGCCCCACCGAGACCCCACCGTGACCCACACCCTCCGCCGGGGCCGGCTACCCCTCCTCGGCCTGCTCGCCGTCACACTCGTCGCCGTCCCCTCCCCCGCCGCCGAGCCGGCCCCCGCCCCCCGGCCGGTCGGGGCCGCCGCCGACGTGCCGCCGGACAAGGTGGCCGAGCTGGAGAAGCAGATCGCCGAACTCCAGAAGCAGATCGCCGAGCTGAAGAAGGGGCAGGCCGCCCCGGCGGCCAAGCCGGCCGGCCCGACCGCCGCCGAGGGGGCCATCCCGGACGACTGGGTGAAGAAGATGACCTGGCGGGCGATCGGCCCGGCCAACATGGGCGGGCGGGTCACGGCCCTGGCCGTCGTCGAGTCCGACCCCAGCACCTACTACGTCGCCACGGCTTCGGGCGGGCTGCTCAAGACGGTCAACAACGGCACCACCTTCAGCCACTTGTTCGACAAGCAGGCGACGGTTTCCATCGGCGACGTGGCCGTCGCCCCGAGCGACCCGAACGTCCTCTACGTCGGCACCGGTGAGAACAACCCGCGGAACTCCGTCACCTACGGCGACGGCGTCTACAAGAGCACCGACGCGGGCAAAACGTGGAAGAACGTCGGGCTGAACAAAACGTATTCCATCGGCAAGGTCGTCGTCCACCCGAAGGACCCGAACACCGTCTACGTCGGGGCGATGGGCCGGGTGTACGGCCCGAACGAGGACCGCGGCCTGTTCAAGACGACCGACGGCGGCAAGACCTGGAACAAGGTCCTGTACGTCGACGACAAGACCGGGGTGATCGACTTCCGGATGGACCCCTCCGACCCGGAGACCCTCATCGTCGGGCTGTGGGGCCGGCAGCGGGACGAGTTCGACGGGTTCTTCGGGCCGCTGGGCAGTTGGCCGACGATGGACCAGTACGGCCCGGCCACCAGCTACGGCCCGGGCGGCGGCCTCCAGAAGACCTCCGACGGCGGCAAGACCTGGAAGAAGCTGACGGCCGGCCTGCCGGCGACGGCCAAGACCGGCCGCATCGGGCTGGACTACTCGCGGAAGACCAAGGGCCTCGTCTACGCCATCATCGACACCGAGAACGTCGGCAAGGGGCGGCCGCCGCTGACCGTCTTCGTCGGGCTGTCCAGCGAGGACGAGAAGGGCGGCGGGATCAAGGTGACGCTCGCCCCGGAGGACGCCCCGGCCGGGAAGGCGGGCGTCAAGGAGGGCGACGTCGTCACCGCCATCGACGGCAAGCCGGTCGAAAACTACGAGACCTTCTACGCCCTGATCGTCCCGAAGAAGCCGGGCGACGTGGCCCGGTTCACCCTCAAGCGGGGCGGCCAGGAGGAGACGGTCGAGGTCAAGCTGGCCGCCCGGGAGGAGCCGAAGAAGGACCCGGAGGCGAAGGGCGGCGGTCCGGCCCGCAAGGGCGGGGGCGGCGGGCGGACGGCCAAGATGGACCCGGAGGCGAAGACCGACCCGCCGGCCAAGACCGGCCCGGCGGCCAAGAAGGAGGGGACGACGGACAACCCGCAGGCCAAGGAGGGCGGGCCGAAGACGCCGGCGGCCCCGCCCGCCGGGCTGGGCGTCCGGCTCGAAGCCGGCGAGGGCGGGCTGACCATCACCGGCGTGCCGGAGGGGAGCCCGGCGGCCGAGGCCGGGGTGAAGGAGGGCGACCAGCTCGTCGTCGTGGCCGGCAAGAAGGTGGTCGACGCCGAGGCCGTCCGGGTCGCCCTGGCGGACCTCAAGCCCGGGGACAAGGCCAAGATCACCGTCAACCGGGCGGGGAAGCCGGTCGAGATCGAGCTGACCCTGGCCCAGGGCCGGGGCGGGCGGGCCGGCCCGGCCAACCCGAACCGGCCGTACCTGCTCAGCAGCGCCACCGGCGGCCAGCAGCCGAACGTCCAGAACTCGCAGGGCAAGGACGGGGTCGAGACCGGCGGGGTCTTCAAGAGCACCGACAACGGCGAGACCTGGGCCCGGGTGAACAGCCTCAACCCCCGGCCGTTCTACTTCAGCCAAATCCGGGTCGACCCCTCCGACGACAAGACCGTCTACGTCCTGGGCGACACGAACCTGTGGAAGAGCACCGACGGCGGGGCCCGGTTCGCCGGCGGCCCGTCCCGCGGCGTCCACGCCGACCACCACGCCCTGTGGATCGACCCGAAGGACGGCCGGCACATGGTCATCGGCTGCGACGGCGGGTTCTACGCCACCTACGACCGCGGCCAGAACTGGGACCACCTGAACGTGCTGGGCCTCGGCCAGTTCTACCACGTCGCCGTCGACGGCCGGAAGCCGTACCGGGTGTACGGCGGCCTGCAGGACAACGGGTCGTGGGGCGGGCCGAGCCACGTCCTCCGCAGCTCCGGCCCGGTGAACGACGACTGGGTGTACGTCAACGGCGGGGACGGGTTCGTCTGCCGGGTCGACCCGTCCGACCCGGACCTCGTCTACTCGGAGAGCCAGAACGGGGCGATGGGCCGGCGGAACCTGCGGACCGGCGAGCGGGGGTTCATCCGCCCGCGGCCGGTCAAGGAGGGGGAGGAGCTCCGCTTCAACTGGAACACCCCGTTTATTCTGTCCAACCACAACCCGAGCATCTTCTACTGCGCCGCCCAGTACGTCTTCCGGTCGGTGAGCAAGGGGGACAACCTCAAGCCCATCTCCCCGGAGATCACCCGGACCAAGCAGGGGAGCGGGACGGCGGTGGCCGAGAGCCCGCGGAACCCGGACGTGCTCTGGGCCGGGACCGACGACGGCTACCTGTGGGTGTCGAAGGACGGCGGGGCCAAGTGGGAGAACGTGTCCGTGAAGCTGACGGCGGCCGGGCCGCCCGGGCCCCGGTGGGTGGCCGCGATCGAGCCGAGCCGGGCCAAGGACGGCCGGTGCTACGTCTGCCTCGACGGCCACCGGTCGGACGACGACAAGCCGTACCTGTTCGTGACGGAAGACTTCGGCCAGACCTGGCAGCCGGTCACCGCCAACCTGCCGGCGTTCGGGTCCACCCGGGTGATCCGGGAGGACTACACGAATCCGGAAATCCTCTACGTGGGGACCGAGTTCGGGGCGTGGGTGACGGTCAACCGGGGCAAGGGCTGGGCCCGGCTCAACAACAACCTGCCGACGGTGGCCGTCCACGAGTTCGCCCAGCCGACGACGGCCGGCGAGATCGTGGCCGCGACCCACGGCCGGAGCCTGTGGGTGCTGGACGTGGCGGCGCTGCGGCAGATGGCCCCGCGGACGGAGAAGGCGGCCGACGGGGAGAAGACGGTCGACGCCCTGAAGGAGCCGGTGACGCTGTTCGCCCCGGCCCCGGCGGTCCGGTGGAAGGTCGGGGCCGGCGGGGAGTCGCCGTACTCGGCCACGGTCCGCAAGTTCTACGGGACCAACCCGGACCGGCGGGCGGCCCTGGAGTACGCCCTGACGAAGCCGGCCAAGGAGCTGTCGTTGAAGGTGGTGGACGTGACCGGGCAGACGGTCCGGACGTTCGGCAACGCCCCGAAGGAGGCCGGGTTCCACCGCCAGGCGTGGGACCTGACCCGGGCCGGCGGCGGTCCCGGCGGCCAGGGCCGGGGCCCGGGCGGTGGCGGGCTGGCGTCGGTCGTCCCGGCCGGGTCGTACCGCCTCGTCCTGACGGTGGACGGGAAGGAGTACTCGCAGCCGGTGGTGGTCGAGAACGACCCGAACGCCGACCCGAAGGCGGTCATCACCGCCGGCGGGGACTTCGTCCCCGGCGAGGAGGACGGGGACGGCGAGATGGAGGACGGCGACGAGCCGCCGGCGGTGGAGGAGTGACCGGTCCCGGCCGTGACGGGATCGGACCCGGGGTTGCACCCCGGGCTACGATGTGCGACCCCTTAGGGGTCGTAGATCGGGCAGCCTGAAGGGCTGCCACAACCTAGCCCGGGGTGCAACCCCGGGTAGCCAGAACGGCGGCCGGCGGGGTGGGTGAAACGCCCCCGCCCGGCCGCCGTCACGTCTGGCGGGCCGCCAGTGGCAAGCCGACCGGAACGTCACCGTGAGCGGCCGGCCGCCGGTCGGGACGCGAGAGGCCCCGGCCGGGTACACGTTCGGCGTGGCAGGAGGTGTCGGATGCTTCGGCGGATCGCGTTGTGCGTGTTCGCGCTCGGGACCGTCGCCGGCTTGGCCGTCGCGGCGCTGTGCGTGCCGTTCGCCTACGGCGGCGACTGGGAGCCGTTCGGGGTCAGCGTTGGGACGGCCGCGCTGTTCGTCGTCAGTCTGGTCGTCAACCTGGAGAAGGTCGGACGGCCGGACCAACCGCTGCCGCAGCCCGCGGCCTCGTAGGCCGCCTCCGGTCCGGAAGTCGCCCCCGGCCGCCGAGCCGGCGGCCGGACGAGACATCCGGCTTGATGGCCAGGGACCCGCGACCCGAACCCGCGGCAAGCCGGGGGCCTCCGATGGCGAGCGTCCTGCGGATCGCGGCCGTCGGCCTGCCGTGTGCCGGCCTGGCGTTAGCCGTCTGGGTCGGGTCCCTCTTACCGACGGCTGATCCCGCCCGGCCGGGGACGCCCCAGGATTGGCTCACCCTGCTCTACAGCTTCGGCTGGCTGCTCGTCCTGCCGTGGCTGGCGGTCGGGTTCGCGGTCGTGTTCTGGTCGGCCGCCCGGCTGACCGACCCCCGCCCGGGCCGGCGGTGGGCCGGGTCGACCATCCGCGGCCTGGCGGCCCTGGTCGGGGCGGTCGGCGTAGTGGCGGTGGCCGATTGCCTGCAACTGTACCTGTACTGGTATCTCACCATGGCCCGGGACTACCGAGATCCCGGCGGGTGGGTCGTGTTGTTCTTCGGGGTGCCGCTCGCGCCGAACGCGGCCGCCGCGTGGGCGACGCTCGGGGTCGGCGGGCTCGGGTGGGCCGTCGCCCGGCTCGCCTACCCGCCCCCGAACACCTATCCCGCCGGAGGCGATCCGATGGCGCTCGCGCTGCGGGTGTTGGCCGTGGCCCTGGTCGTGGCGGGGGCGGCGGGCTTCGTGGGAAGCTCGGTGGCCGGGTACCACACCCTGACCGGGGACCGACGGGGGACCGAGCCGTCGGCCGTTGGGTACGGCCTGCTCCTCATCGGCGGCCTGTTCTCGCTGATCGTGGCCGGCCTCGGCGGGGTGCTGTGGGCCACCACCCGGCTGGCCTACCCGCCGAAGCCCGCCGCCCCCGTTCCGGAGGGACGCTGATGGCGATCATCCTGCGGGTCGGTGCCGTGGTGCAGATGGTCCTCGGCGTCGCCGGGTTCCTGGCGGCGTTCGGTCTGTTCGACCCGTGGCCCTGGAAGTCCGCAACGGTCGTCACGGCCCGCGATCCGCTCACCTGGTTCGCCCTGATCCTCGTGTCCGCGTTCCTGTTCAACCTCGGCGGGGTACCCTGGCTGGCGGTCCACAACACCTACCGGCCGAAGCCCCCCGCCCTGCCGGTCTCCGCGCCCGGCTGAATGGTAGTGGGTCAGTTTGGTCTTGGTGGCACAGGCCTCCCGGCCAGTGCCACCCGAACCGATGCACGACCGGCTGAAGCTTTCCATCCCCCGGCCCGATCTAACCCTTTACCACCGGTTCCGGTTTGCCACCGGGATTCCGCGCGACATACGATGAAGGGGGCCAACGCCCCGGCCCGCCGCCCGTTACACCCTCTGGCCAGGAGAATCGGCATGACCCGCCGGACCGCCCCCGGGGTGATTGCCCTACTACTGTTGATGTTCACCCTCGACCTGCCGGCGTTTGCCGGCGACCCACTGCCGGAGGAAGCCCCAACCACCGGCACCGCCCGGTTCGCCCCGGCGGACGACCAAGCGAACAACGTCCCCGAACGCTACCGCCTGCCGGCCCAGGACTTCGCCTATCAACTGTCGCCCCGGTTCGTGATGCGGCACGCCGGGGTCAAGGTGTACGACCTGTCGTTCCCGTCCCCGGCCCCGTCCGGAAAGGCGGCGAACGACACCGTCCACGCCGAGTACTTCGTCCCGGCCGGGGCTTCTCCGGACGCGAAGGTGCCGGCCGTGCTGGTCCTGGACATCCTCGACGGGCGGGCGGTGGTGGCCCGCGGGCAGGGGGTGTGGCTGGCCCAGCACGGGGTCGCCGCCCTGTTCGTGTACATGGCCCACTACGGCCCCCGCCGGGAGCCGGGGAGCAACGAACGCCTCCTGTCGATGGACTTCGAGCATTCGATGGCGGCCATCCGGCAGACGGTCCTCGACTGCCGGTACGCGGCCGCCTGGCTGGCCGCCCGGCCGGAGGTGAAGGCGGACGAGCTGGGGCTGGTCGGCACCAGCCTCGGGAGCATCGTCGGGGCGAACGTGGCGGCCGCCGAGCCGCGGCTGCGGAACGTCTGCCTGTTGCTCCCGGCCGGCGGGCTGGTCGACGCCTTCTACGACCACCCCCGGGCCAAGCCGTACACCGGGTACCTGGACCTGATCGGCGGGAAGGACGCCATCAAGAAGGCGATTGCCCCGGCCGACCCGCTGACCTACGCCCCGCAACTGAAGGCCAAGAACCTGCTGCTCTTGGCCGCCAGCCGGGACGACATCCTGCCGCCGAAGTCGGCCCTGGCCCTGTGGGAGGCGACGGGCAAGCCGAAGATCGTGTGGTACGACAGCACCCACGTCGGGGCGGCGGCCTACGCCGTCCCGGCCCTGAAGGCGGTGACCGAGCACGTCAAGCGGTAGCGGGCGGGCCGGCCACGGGGGCCGGCCCTCCGCTGCGGCGTCCGGAGGACCGGTTCATGATGCGGGCACTTCTGTTGGCGGCGCTGGCCGGCGGGCTGGTGGTCATCCCGGGGTTAGCGGGCGACGGGGCGGAGGCCCCGCCCCCGCGGCCGGCGGCCCGACTCCCCGACGCCCCGGCCGACCTCGGCGCGACCGACCCGGCCGTCACCCCGCTGGCCGATGTCCTGCGGGCGTTGGCCCGGCGGCACGACCTGACCTTCATCATCGACAACGGGGCGTTCAAAAACCCCGGGGCGGTCGCCGAGGCCAAGCCGACGGACCTGCCGGCCGGGGCCGCCAAGCTCCCGGTCGGGCGGTTCCTCGACGCCTACCTCGGTGCCCTGCCGGTCCCCGAGAAGGTCGGGTACGTCGTCCGCCCGGATTACATCGAGATCACCAGCCGAGCCCTCGCCCGCCCGCGGGAGGAGAAGGACGACGGGGCGAAGAAGGGGGCGAAGCCGGGCGGGTCGTTCGACCCGGGGGCCGCCAAGCTGGTCAACCTGCTCCACAACCAGCCGGTCAGCCTCGGGGAGACGGACCTCCAGACGACCCCGCTGGTCGACGTGCTGCGGCAACTGTCCAAGACCTACGACCTCACCTTCGTGATCGACAACACGGCGTTCGACGCCCCGGCGGCGGTGGCCGACGCCAAGGCCACCGCCCTGTCCGCCACCAAGCTCGACGGGCTGCCCCTCGGCCGGTTCTTGGCCGTCTACCTCCGCGGCCTGAGCGTCCCGGACGTGACGTACCTGGTCCGGGACTACGGGATCGAGGTCACCAGTCGGGAGAAGGCCCTGAACGAGGCCGGGTTGGTCGAGGCCATCAACGAGGCGGCCGAGTCGGACGAGGCCGGGGCGCCGGTCCGGGCCCAGGCCCGGCTGAACCTGCCGCTGGTGTCGGTGGTGGCCGAGGACCGGCCGCTCGGCGAGGTGCTGAAGGAACTAGCCCGGGCCTACAACCTGAACCTGGTCATCGACCGGGCGGTCCGGGAGCGGGTGGGCGAGGCGGTGGTGATGGCCCGGCTGTTGAACGTCCCGGCCGACACCGCCCTGGAGCTGCTGGCCGAGCAGGCCGACCTGCAAGTCATCCGTAAAGGGAACACGTTCCGGATCACCGGCGGGGCCGGCGCCCAGTAGCGGCCGGCCGCCCCGGCCGGTAGGATGGTCGGAGGTTTCGGCGGGCGGGGGGCGTGCGACGAGAGACCCCTCCCCCCCGGCCCCCTCCCCTACGAAGGGAGGGGGAGAAAAGGCAGAAGACCGATCCGCCCTCTTCCTCCCCCTCTCCCAATGGGGGAGGGGGCCGGGGGGGAGGGGTCTCCGGAGTCAGGAGCGCGTCCGATGCGTCACGCCGTCCTCGGGGTGGTTTCGGCCCTGGCCCTCGCGGCACCGGCCGCCGCCGCCGACCCGGCCGCCCCCGACCCGCTGGCCGCCACCCGCCGGGTGCTCGACGTGCCCGGCGACTTCGCCTACGACAACGTCTCCCTGGCCGGGGTGATCGCCGACCTGCGGGACCGGGCCAAGCTGCCGATCGCCCTCGACTCCGCCCTGGCCCAGTCCGGCATCGACCCGAACGGGGTGATGGTGACCGGGGTGAACCTGAAGGGGGTGAAGCTGCGGGACGGGCTGCGGGCCGTCCTGGAGCCGTTCAACCTCCGGTTCGGGGTGGTCCGGGACGGGCTGTTCGTGTCGACCGAGGACGGGCTGACCGCCCGGCAGCTCCGGCAGCGGGTGGACGTGGACGGGGAGGCGGCCCCGTTCGCCGCGACGGTCCGCAAGCTGGCCGCCGGGACCGGGGCGAACGTGGTGCTCGACCCCCGGCTGAAGGACCGGGCCGACGCCCCGGTCGCCCTGAAGCTGGACGACGTGCCGCTGGAGACGGCCGTGCGCCTCCTGGCCGAGGTGGCCGACCTGCGGGCGGTGCGGCTGAACAACGTGCTGTTCGTGACCACCCCGGAGCGGGCCGCCCGGCTCCGCCCGGACGCCGACGGGCCGGTCCCGGCCCCCGGCGGCAATCCGTTCCTGCCGGGCATCCAGCTCCCGGCCGGTGGCGGTGTCGGCTTCGCCGTGCCGCTGAACCCGCCGCCGGGGGTCGAGGCCCCGCCGGTCGACAAGAACTGACCGGCCGGCCCTACTCGTCGCCCCAGGCCGCCTTCATCAGGTCGTACCCGGCCGGGTCGTGCTTCTCCAGCTCGGCCCGGGTGAACGGGAAGAAGTCGTTGCGGCCGAAGTACGCCTCGGACAGCTCGGCGAAGTACTCGGCCGGGTCGGTCAGGGCGTAGGCCCGCACCTTCCTGCCGCCGACCCGCTCGACCGACTCGTAAAGCTTCCGCTCCTTCGCCTGCCGGTAGGCCGCGGCGAGTGGCGGGTGCTTGGCCCCCAAGACGGTGAAGTGGTAGGCGTGGGCCAGCTCGTGCAGGACCATCCACGGCTGGTCCTGCCGGGACCACCGGACGAAGTTCCGGGCGTTGTTGATCTCGACGGCGTGCAGCTTGTCCGGGTTGTAGCCGTTGTCCCTCAGCCACCCGGCCGCGACGTGGAATTCGGCGGCCCCGCCTTTCTTGGCCTCCCACTCGACCCAGATGCGGACCTTCTTTAGCGCCGCCAGCGGCTTCGCCGGGACGGTCCGGGTGATCGCTTCGAGCTGGCCGTCGAGTTCGGCGAGGCCGGCCTTCACCTCGTCCGGGTGCTTGAGCACGGCCGGGTTCACCAAGACGGTGAAGCCCCGCACGTCGCGGACTTCGTAGGCGGCCGTCGGGGTGTACGCCGGTGGGGCGGGGAAGAGGGCGAGCAGGGCGGCGGGGAGCATGGCAAGACCCCGCACAGGCCGGGAGGCCTGTGCCACCAAACACCCAGGTGGCACAGGCCTCCCGGCCTGTGTGTCCTAATTCAACGCCACCAACTTCCGGCCGGTCTGCCACCGCTTGCCGGCCGGCCGGTCGCGGACGACCTCGTTGTACAGGGTGTCCCGCTCGACCGGGACCCGGCCGGCCTCCCCGATCAGCCGGCGGAGGTCGGAGACGCTCAACTGCTGCGGCGAGTCGCTCCCGGCCGCGTGGTAGATGGTCTCGTGGACCACCGTGCCGTCGATGTCGTCGGCCCCCCACGACTGGGCGATCTGGGCCGTCTTAATCCCCAGCATCTGCCAGTAGGCTTTGATGTGCGGGAAGTTGTCCAGCATCAGCCGCGACACCGCCATCACCTTCAGGTCCGTCAGCCCGGACGGCTTGGGGATGCCCTGCCCGAGCGGGTTGTTGTCCGGGTGGAAGGCGAGCGGGATGAACGTCTGGAACCCGCCGGTGGTGTCCTGCAACTCCCGCAGCCGGACGAGGTGGTCGATGCGGTGCTCGGGCCGCTCGATGTGGCCGTAGAGCATGGTCGCGTTCGACCGGCCGCCGAGTTCGTGCCACTCCCGGTGGACCCGCAGCCACTGGTCGGCGTCGGCCTTGTAGTCGCAGATTTGCGACCGCACCTCCGGGTGGAAGATTTCCGCCCCGCCGCCGGGCAGGCTGCCGAGGCCGGCCGCCTTCATCTCGGCCAACAGCTCCCGCGTCGGCCGCCCGGTCAGCCGCTCGAACCAGTCCCACTCCACCGCCGTCCAGGCCTTCAGGTGCAGGTCGGGGAACTCGCGGTGGATGGCCCGGATGATGTTCAGATACCACTCGTAGGGGAGCTGGTGGTGCAGCCCGCCGACGATGTGTAGCTCGGTCGCCCCCTGCTCGGTGGCCTCCCGCGCCCGGCCGACGATCTGCTCGTCGGTCATGACGTACCCCTTGGGCGACTTCAGGTCGGCCCGGAAGGAGCAGAACCGGCACCGGTAGACGCAGACGTTGGTCGGGTTGAGGTGCTGGTTGACGTTGTAGTAGGTGACGGTCCCGTTCTTCTTCTCCCGGACGAAGTTGGCCAGCTCCGCCAGGGTGAACGGGTCGGCGTGGGCGTCGAGGTACAGCCCGTCGTCCGGGGTGAGGCGGGCGCCGGCGAACACCTTCTCGCGGACGGCGGCGAGCCGGGGGTCGGCGGGGGCGGGCATCGGCGGTCCTCGGCG